>NZ_AAWS01000004.1 GCF_000169175.1 Microscilla marina ATCC 23134 | reverse complement strand
GTCTACTAGCACTGCCCTACTCACACCTTTGTTATTAGGGCAGTTTTTAGATGTGTCAACGGGCAAAACCAGCGATTTTTTTAGCTCTATCGATACCGTCGCTATCATATTTGCAATAGTGCTCGTAGCACAAGCTACTTTCTCATTTTTTAGGGTACTATTGTTTGTACGAGTAAGCGAAAACGCCATGAAAGACATGCGTATTATGGCTTATAGCAAAATCATTAGCTTATCGGTAGCATTTTTTGAAAAAAAGCGGGTGGGAGAGCTCACCAGTCGCCTTACTTCTGATGTGGGGCAATTGCAAGAAGTGATGTCGTTTACCTTTGCCGAATTTTTTCGCCAAATAGGTACTTTAGTCATTGGGGTAGGCTTCTTGTTTTATTTTTCTACTCGCTTGGCGGTACTCATGATCCTTACCTTTCCAGTATTGGTATTTGCTGCGATATTTTTTGGCAGATTTATCAGAAAGCTGTCTAAAAAAGCCCAAGATGAACTCGCCAACGCCAATACGGTAGTGGAAGAAACTTTTCAATCTATCAGGGCTGTCAAGGCGTTTACCAACGAAGTTTTTGAGGTAAAACGCTACGACCAAGCGTTGCAAAAAGTAGTAAAAAATGCCATGAAAGCGGGGGCTTACCGGGCGGGGTTCAATGCCTTTGTCATTCTTGCCTTGTTTGGAGGTATTATCTTGGTGGTGTGGTATGGCGCCCACTTGGTAGACCAAAATCTAATGAGTGTAGGCGATCTTACTTCGTTTGCTTTTTATACTGTATTTATTGGCAGTGCTTTGGGTGGTCTAAGCAACTTATACGGACAAATTCAACGGGCAGTAGGTTCCTCAGAGCGTATTCTTGAAATTCTTGAAGAAGAGACAGAGATAGACCTGCCCCAGCTCACCACACAAACAAGTGCACCTATCTTGAATATTCAGGGCAATATTTCTTTCAAAGATGTACACTTTTCTTACCCCACCCGAAGCGATGTTACGGTGCTGAAGCAGATCAACTTTGAAGTAAAGGCTGGGCAAAAAGTAGCACTGGTAGGCTATAGTGGCGGAGGTAAATCTACCATTGTACAACTGCTGTTTAGGTATTATGACGCCACTCAAGGTACCATCCAGATTGATGGAAAAAATGTTGATACTTATGATATTTCGGCATTACGCCAACACATAGGCATAGTACCTCAGGAAGTTATCTTGTTTGGAGGCACTATTAAAGAAAATATTTTGTACGGGCGTCCTGATGCTAACGAGGAGGAGGTACGCAAAGCTGCTGAACAAGCCAATGCCTGGAGATTTATTGAAGGTTTTCCTGATCGGCTGGAAACTGTAGTAGGCGAACGTGGAGTAAAGCTATCGGGCGGACAACGACAACGTATTGCCATTGCCCGTGCGATACTAAAAAACCCAGAGATTTTGGTGCTTGACGAAGCTACAAGTTCGCTGGATGCAGACTCAGAGCATTTGGTACAGGAAGCACTCAATGAATTGATGCAGAACCGTACTACTATTATCATTGCCCACCGCTTGTCTACTATCCGTTCGGTTGACACTATTTATGTGCTCAGTGAAGGTAACATTGTAGAGGCTGGTTCACATGATGAACTGGTGAACTACGAAAATGGAGTATACAACAACTTAGTAAAGCTACAGTTTGAGGCTTCGAATGGAGTTTCTTAGTTGAAAATAGAGGTTTTTGACGATTCAGGCATAAAGCCCTAAAATGCAACACCGTAGAGGATACAATATATAGCCTTGCTTTTAGCCCCACTAAAAGCAAGGCAACCTAAGGCTTTCAAAATGTTCAAGCTGAGCCAAAATTGCTGGCATATCAGAACGAAAACAACCTGGTCTCTCCAACAAATAACTTGTGATCAATCAAGTCAGCACATACCTGTTCATTCGTCAAGATGTAAAATTTTAACACAACTTGGCAAGCTATTTTTTTTCTCTCTGCCTAAGATTAAATAATTTTGGCTTTTAGAGCCTCCACCAACTTAGTTATTCTATTTAACTAAGTGAGGCATTTACTCCTTAATACACACCATTTTTATGGATTTAAATACATTGACCGCCATTTCGCCTATAGATGGGCGTTACCGCAATAAAGCGATAGAGTTGGCTCACTACTTTTCTGAGTATGGGTTGATCCGTTATCGGGTATTGGTAGAGGTAGAATACTTTATTGCTTTGTGTGAATTGCCTTTGCCTCAATTGAGCAATTTTGACCAGGCTTTGTTCCCTGCTTTGCGTAAAATATACGAAGAGTTTACCATTGAAAACGCTCAGCAAATCAAGGAAATAGAAAAAACCACCAATCACGACATCAAGGCGGTAGAGTATTTTATCAAACAACAGTTCGAAGCACTGGACATTGCTCAATATCAAGAGTTTGTTCATTTTGGGCTTACCTCACAAGACATTAATAATACGTCTATTCCTTTGCTCTTAAAAGACGCCATTGAAGAAGTAATTGTACCTGCTTGGGCACAACTACGTGACCGCATTGAAGAACTTGCCAAAAACTGGGAGCGTGTGTCTATGTTGGCACGTACTCATGGGCAACCTGCCTCACCTACCCGCCTGGGCAAAGAGCTGATGGTCTTTGTAAACCGTCTTGATCATCAATTAAACTTGCTGAATACGCTCAATCACGCTGCAAAATTTGGTGGAGCAACTGGCAACTTCAACGCCCACCAGGTTGCTTACCCTGATACTCAATGGGTAGATTTTGCCAACAAATTTGTGGGTTCGCTAGGGTTGGAACGGAGTCAGGTAACTACCCAAATAGAGCACTATGACTATATGGCGGCTTGGATGGACAACTTTAAGCGTTTGAACACCATACTAATAGACTTCAACCGTGATGTGTGGCAGTATATATCTATGAATTATTTCACCCAAAAAATAAAAGCGGGTGAAGTTGGATCATCAGCCATGCCACACAAAGTAAACCCGATTGATTTTGAAAATTCAGAAGGTAATTTAGGCATTGCCAATGCTATTTTCACTCACTTATCCGAAAAACTACCCATTTCACGTTTGCAACGCGACTTGACTGACTCTACCGTATTACGCAACCTGGGTACTCCATTAGGCCATACTGTGATTGCCCTCAAAGCTACACTCAAGGGTTTAAGCAAGTTGCAGCTCAACAAAACAGTCATAGATCAAGACCTGGAAGCTAATTGGGCAGTAGTAGCAGAGGCTATCCAAACTATCTTGCGACGCGAAGGCTACCCTAAACCTTATGAAGCGTTAAAAACATTGACTCGCACCAATGAAAAAATCACCTCCCACTCTATCAAAATATTTGTGGAACAGCTAGATGTGTCAGACAATGTAAAAAGCGAACTAAGTCAGATAACTCCATTTAATTATACAGGAGTATAGGCAATCACTTGATCTAAAACACGAAGTCATCTCGACTTTTTTTATGAGTCATCAAACCACCATTTTGACTCCTGAACTCCTCAGTCTACAAAAGCAAGACTGGGCACTTTCAGCCTAAAAGTTGAGACGACTTCTTTATCAAAAAAAAGCCTGGTGATTGGTCAGGTGTTTTTTTATTTGGTAAACCTCATAAATATTTGCTATATTTGTTTAATCTGTTTTAAAGATTATAACTAATTACAACAACCAACCCTAATTTATGTTTGCAATAGCATAAAAGTGTTAGCGGTTTTTCCACTAACACCCCACTTCTACACATTCCAATGAAAGGCTTTATACCAAAAGCCTCAAGCTTTTCTATTGCGTTTATTTATATCATTTCAAACGTCTAATTATCAGATAATTCACTGGTGAACAGTGTTATTATTTACGCTATATGCCTTGTATGCATATTATTACAGGCATTATATGAAGCTTGTCATCGCAGTGTTAAACAAATACTAACTGCTGAGAGAAGCTATTTTATAAAAAAATATTACCACGTTGAAATCAACTTTCACACTCGAACAATTAGGTTGGAACAATCATTTGATGCAACATTTCACCAACTCCGAAGCACAAGGTTTCGAAGCAGGTAGAGTTGCCATAGAAAATAAAAATAATTATACAATTTTCAGTAGTCAGGGAGAACTTAAAGGAGAGATTTCGGGTAGACTACAATATACGGCTCACTCTGAGGCAGATTTGCCCAAGGTAGGCGACTGGGTGAGCATGCAGGTATTTGACCAGCAGGCCATTATCCATGGGGTATTGCCTCGCTCTACTGTATTTACACGCAATGCTGCCGGAAAACGCAATCAGGCTCAAGTAATTGCAGCCAATATAGATTATTTATTGATTGTACAAAGCGCTGACCAAAACTATAATTTACGTCGTTTAGAACGTTATTTAGTTATGGCAGCCGAAGGAGGCATTGCTCCTGTAGTAGTATTGAGCAAGGTTGACCTGGCCACTGACTGGCAACAAAAAATGGAAGAGTTGCAATCATTTGATGCTGACTTACCAGTGATATCTGTAAGTAATACTTCAGCCATAGGCTATAAAGCTTTGAGCCAATGGATAAAACCAGGTAAAACTTTGGCAGTAGTAGGCTCATCAGGCGTAGGTAAATCCACTTTGATTAATCACTTGTTAGACACACCACAACAGGCAACCCAAACAGTGCGTGATAAAGATGACAAGGGCAAACACACCACTACACGCCGCGAAATGTTTATTACCCAAAATGGAAGTATTTTGATTGATACACCTGGCATGAGGGAACTGCAACTATGGGAAAGTAAACAAGGCATAGGGCAGGTCTTTACTGATGTGGAG
The DNA here is from genome assembly GCF_000169175.1 of Microscilla marina ATCC 23134. Classification (NCBI taxonomy): domain Bacteria; kingdom Pseudomonadati; phylum Bacteroidota; class Cytophagia; order Cytophagales; family Microscillaceae; genus Microscilla; species Microscilla marina. The sequence continues at coordinate 295,564 of NZ_AAWS01000004.1, read as the reverse complement.
GTACTTGCTCAAGATTGTCACTTTGGAGATTGTAGCCATACCAACGAGATTAAGTGTGCTGTGTTGGCAGCTTTAGATAGTGGCGAATTGTCTGAAGAGCGGTACCAAAGTTACTTGAAACTACAAAAAGAAGCTGATTACCTGGAATCCAGTGCTGATTTTTTGCGTAAAAAAGATGCTCGGATGAAGATGATACAGAAGGCTTACCGCCAACACAAAAAGAACAACCCAAAACGCTAACTAAACCCTATCAGGTGCAGTAGTTATTGCTGCGCCTGATACTAAAACAGCAATTACGGTTTTTTGATAAATATTACTAAGCTAAAGACCATGCTAAAAAAATTACGAAATTACTGGAACAAAATGACTCTCCCTATTGACGAAGGGCAAGAAGCACCCGTGTTGCCTTTGAAGGGGGTAAAGGGTTCTTCCCTTGTCCCAAATAAAGAGGATCAGGATTCACCACGCGTTGAGATTGACTTAGATGGGTTGAAAAAACTAAAAATAATGGTAGACTCTGGCGACGAAGTAAATATTTCGCTGGCGTTTCAGCTAATCAAAGGCTTGCATCTCACAAGCCTTGACTTAGACTTTTTAATTAAAGATAGAGATAAGCGGGATTTTATATGTTTTAGAAATGGCTACCTTACCCCTTTTGCCGATCTGAACGTACTGGATTTTGGGCGCTGGAAACAAAAAATAACTACCATACCCATCGAAATAGCAGAGTTAGTGTTGCTTAAACGCATTATTTTACCAGGACATCATTTACAAACCTTACCTGCCGAAATCAAGCATTTATGCCAGCTCGAATGGCTCAACTTATATGACAATAAGATAGATCATTTGCCCGAAGAAATAGGTGAGTTACGAGGTTTAAGGTGGCTGTTTTTGCGTGACAATTACCTAAAAACAATGCCTCCTAGCATAGGTAAGTTAAAAGGCCTTATTCGCCTCAACTTAAGTAATAACCACCTTACCAGCTTACCCGATGAGGTAGGCAGCTTGCCCCTACTGGATGAACTTAACTTAAATAACAATCGCTTAACAGAGTTGCCCGAATCGATCAAACACCTGAAAAAGCTCACTCGGTTATATGTCAAAGACAACCCTATTTCTTTTAAACAAAGGGGTGAACTTAGGTTTTTGCTACCGCATACCAAAATATTTTTTTAAGGGCTGTTTACCTAAGCAAGTACTGTAAGCGTCGCAGTGAACTTTGGTTTCGAAGCTCCCATATTGTGCGCTTGATATTTTCTTTTTGTTTTTGCGTCAAGCGCAAACTAAGCGGTGCACGTTCAGTAATAATGATTTTAAAAGGATTAGCTTTACGTCGACCTTTTTTTACTTGTGCTTCTTTTTCTTTGATCTCTTTTAGGCTTTTAGATATGGGTACATACTGAAACTCAATTCGATTGATAGATCCGTTGAACCAACTGCGGGCAAACTCTACCAAATTGTCGTTGTGAATATCTTGTGAGTACTCCCAGTTATACAATACACTCCCCAGAGGAGTGGTTAAACGTTGAAAAAACGATTGCTCCAGGCTGGTTTCTATAGGTTTGTCTTTTTGAGTATCACGTATAGATACAAATATTACCCCCGAAGTATTTTCAGCAATCCAATCTTTAAATACATACAAAAAACGAACAGCATTGTCTACTCCAAAGTTATCAGACAAGCCTGCGTCTATAATTTCCATTGCCGGGTTACTTGGCAACTTGACATTAGGGGTGATATACGGAAAAGAAGCACTCATTCGTAAGGCAGTCAAAAATCTTAAATTGTTGGAACCTTGTTTATCAAAAAAGCGCAAAAACTCAATTCCCTTGGCTTTTTGGTTCAAAAAACGACGCTGATAAATACTGGGCACAGTCATATATGATACGTTCAAAGGGGATATGAATAGTTTACGACCATCATTCATAATAGTAGGTGCCAAAATCATCATAGGAATTTGCGCCAGCAACTCAGGTTCTTTATAGTCGCACAGAGGTTTATCTAGTATGTTATTGGTATTCTTGTTGAGCTGTTGTTCAAAGGCATATCCTCGATCTTTGTGGTATTGGTAATTGCCAAACTTGAACTTGCCTTTGACAAAAAACAAATCATTTACCACCAAGCTAAACATCAATGCATTCAAGTTATCTTTGGCTATATTATCCAGGTATTTTGGGTCGTATACATCAATGTTTCCCCCACTTAGCTTATCTCTCAAATACAATTCTCTGAAATAGCTTGCACCAATCAAGCCTCCTGAAGCACCCGACATAAGCATTGTGTGTTCCATTAAACGCCCGTTAAGTGTACTATCTACAATTTGCAACGTACGCATTGTCCAAACTGATGCTCTCAAGCCTCCACCACTTGTACATAGGAAAATCATTTTGGGTTTTTTGGAGAATTTTTTACGCCAGTTTTCCAAAGCAATTTTAGTGATATTTACATCTTGACTATAGTTTCTATCATTGCTTAGATTTTTGATCCGCCTAAGATTGTAAGGAGCTTTGGTAGTGTTGTAGTTGAGTCCATAAGCTTCATAATCAGTCAATAAGATTCCTTCTTTCATCAAAAAATTCAGTACCATCAACAAGCAAAAGGTAATGGTAACTGTCCAGCCCCTTAACCAATACGACAATGCCCCTATAACCATAATGGCAATGGTAAAAAGCAACACCAGGCTAGCACCCGCTGGAATCTGGAAAAACTGATGGTCGCGAAAAGCACCTACAACAAATACCAGTGTAAGAATAATAAACTGGATAATGACACCATTTCTGAAATTCTGATTAAATACTCGCTCGTGGCGACGGTACGAAAAGTTGATTTTTTCTTTGTCTAGCCTGGTAGGTACAAAAAAGTTATTGAGGTAATAATCTACTTTAAACTTGCTGCGCTTGGTTTCATAAAATCGCTCTAGCACATTTACTCTCACCATACGGGTACGGCTTAGGCTTTTATTAAGCTGAGAAGCAAATAACTTGAAAAAATCTTTGTTGGTGCTGGCCGAATAAATGTAAATACCGCTGGCCGAAATGACGAAACCTGTCACCAAACCACCAAAACGAACCCATAGTTCTTCGTTTGACATACGTTGTGCCAACTGGTATTGAATAAGGTGAATAAGGTAAATGCCAGTAAACAAAAATGGAATAGTGCTGTTGTTAATTAAAAACTTGGTAAATGGGCGAGGCAACCCTCCTAAAAAGTTGAACTTTTGGCTATCTAGTATATAAGAGGTAATTTGGTAAGAAAGGGTAAATATTCCGAGGGTAATGCCTACAATAAAAAAACTCCAGAAGTTAACTTTATCGAGATACTCAGGCTCTAAAAACAACGAAGGCAAACCCACTGCTGACCCAAACTGCTCGGTAACAATGACCATAAGTAATAGCCAAAAAATGAGCAATAATTGGTTTTTCTTAATATTAAGAATAAACAATTGTACTGGAAACGAGTATACCAATCCATTGATAAACTTACGTAAGATATTCATCATACATTGGCAGGGGTTTGTGTGGGTATTATTGAATAATTAGTCGCCTTTTGTAACTGCGAATTGGCAAGTTATCTTATTATAATCAAACCCTCAAGGCTTTATAAAAGTTTTGGTCAATGAAAGGATATTCAAAAATGTCACATAAAATACCTTGTTAAAAAATGATCCTACTGTAGCGAATCATAGTAGGCAATGATTTTTACCAAGTCATCAACTTTGGCAAAATAAAGCTTATTTTTTTTTGCATAAGCTTTTACTTCAGTTTGCTTATCTGTCAATGCCTTAAGTATGGCTTTTTTCCTTCGCTTGATTTTAAACGTAGTACCTCCTTTACTCAAATAATACCTTACTTTGCGCTGTATACGTTCATTACGCGAACCTATTCCCAACGTCTTCATTTCATTGCCTTTTTGCACATAGGTAGTGGTATATTTCAACAATGATGCTTTTTTACCCTTATATAGCACTTCAAAAAAACCAGTCAAAGGTTTTTCAGTTTTATAATCAGCGCATCGCTCAAAGTACAAAGGTTTCTTTGTTTCTTTATGGATAAACTCAAACTTTTTCAGGTATTGCTCCCCTATTATCTTTATAATTTGCTGCTTATCGTTAGGCACCAATCCATTTCTTACTTTCATTTCTACGTGTTGGTTCCCTAAATCATACCTTATTGGGTAATCATTGAAAGCTTTGACTTTACCTTCGTGTATTACGGCTAGTTTGCCCTTGCTCCACTCCTTTTGAAAATAATAAGTACCATACAGTTGTTTCACTCGGTTATCAAACATTGTCAGCTCGTCAATGTTCCTTGAGTAAGGTCACCTACCCGCTGAGCTTGCACAGCCCCAACGCTGCATAGTAATAGGATTAGGCTTATGTAATTTTTTTTCATTATATCAATATTTATTACTGAACAAAAAAAAATCACCTTATTACAAATTGAATAAGGTGATTTATTAAAGTTAATAACTTTATTAATTATTTAGTACCACCAAATGCTTTTACTTTCTCAAAAAGTCCAAGACCTGTAGGGGTACTACTATTTGACTGGTCCTCTACAATTGGGTAGATAAAACGACCAGGCAATGTAGTTCCGGTAGTGGGAGTAAGACCAATGGCATTGTTAGTACGACGCACGTCGTTAAACACCTCAATCTGTCCTACTAAAGTACAGTAACGCTCTCTGATGATTTCACTCAACAACGCAGCGTTAGTAGCCACCTCAATATCAGTAGCAATATAGGCAGTATAAGTACCAGTGGTATATTTAGCCGCCAAAGCAGCACGTACATTGTTCAGTGCAGTAAGAGCTGCGGCATCATTGCCCTGACGAGCATTGGCTTCTGCCAAAATCAATTGGTTTTCTTCGTAAGTAACCAACGGGAATGAAGCACTGGCGCCAAATATTGTACTAGTAGTAGTGTTTATATCATTACTATTAGAAAAAACATCAGCGTAACGGGCAGACTCATTGGTCTTGGTGTTGTTTTTTGCTCCACCTGTTTTAATCAAAGCTTCTAAAAATGAACCAGTCGCTCCATAGTCACCAGCTCTTTGGTTGGTTAAAAAGTCCCAATATAGGTTGGCATCTTTTAACGTAGTTCCCGCATGAGGAGCCATCAAGTTGTTAGCCACTGCCGAAATACCACTAGAGGCAGAAGTAATCACAGAAGCATAGTCATTATTAGACGTAGCCAAATGCAATTGGAAACGTGCTTTTAAGGTATTGGCTGCCGCAATCCAGTTGGCTGCTTGAGTTGCTGCAGTATTATAGAATATATCACCAGCAGTAGCTCCACCAGCACCCAAATCAGCGATTCCTTCGTTCAAAAGAGCAATTACCCCAGGATACACTACAGTTACCTGATCGTCATACTTAGGGTTTGGAAACTTTTCTAAGTCATCCGCTTCTGTAAATGGAATATCTCCATACAAAGAAGTGAGGGTACCGAAAGTCCACGCCTTCATTATTTTTGCAATACCAGCCAACACTTTATCACCAGCCAGGTTTGCCTTCTCAATCACAATGTTTGCCTGGTGAATAATTTCCTGGTACTCTATGCCCCACTGAAAGTTTTGGTTAGTCAGGCCATACCCATCATAAGTTCTATGCTGGCGATCAAGACCACGAAAATGTTGGGTAAACATATTGGCGTAACGGGCATCATCACCCTCTTGCACAGAAATAGTGGCAGTTTGAACATGCGTCAAAATAGCAGATGCTGGTGCATCTGTTGCTGCATTAGGGCTTACCAACGCATCATCCGTATTTATCCAGTTGTTGCAACTTGTAAGTGAAGAAACTACGAATAATGAAAGAAATATATATTTGAATATTTTCATAATTCAATATTAAGTTATCGTTAATTCAACCATTGAGCAGAAAGAGGTAAAGTAACCTTCGCCTCCCTCATACTCTGTATGAATTAATAAGTGATTTTGATAGAAAATAAGAAAGAACGAGTAGCAGGGTTATTAAAGTAATCTAAACCTAGTCCATTTACCGCCGATCCTGAAAGGTTAGTATCAGGATCAATACCAGTGTAGTCAGTCCACAAGAACAAGTTACGACCAGTTACTGTAAACTGAACGCTTTGCAAGCCTGTAAACGTACGGAACCCTTCGCTATTGAGGTTATAAGAAAGAGAAAGCTCTCTTAAACGAGTCCAGGTAGCGTCTTCTATAAACTGCTCATCTGCACCACCAAAACCACCACCAAGGGTTGTATACCATGACTCATCCAGTAAAACGGTTCCCGCACCAAAATCAGCTCTTGAACCACGGAAAGTAACCGAACCATCTGCATTACGGTTAGCAGAGGGGTAATCTCCATTTGCAATCAACTGGTCTACTGTAGAACCCGAATAAGTTTTCAAACTAGCCGCTTCAGCAGCAGTCAAAGTAACGGTAGTAGCAGTAGCTTCAGGACGACCAAATACATTCAAAGCACCTCTGGTTCCATTCCAAATATCTCCACCTGCACTGTGATCAAAAAACGCGCGTAAAGTAAAGTTTTTGTAGCTTACGCTAGTTCCAAACCCAACACGGAATTGCGCATTAGGATCCCCTATAACACTTGACTCGGTAGCAAGTGTTGGGAAACCATCACCATCTAATATTAATGATCCATCGTCATTTTTATCCCAAACAGCTCCAAAAAGAGTTCCTAACTGTTGTCCAACAATAGCATTCGATGAAGTACTGGTAAAACCAGCTAAGAAAATGCGGTTGGTTCCCTGCAAACTTTTCACATTGTTAATGTTTCGTGAGTAATTCGCATTTACAGACCACGACCAATCTTTAGTTTTGATGATATCACCACTTACCTCAAGTTCTAAACCTCTGTTCTCTATTTCAGCCGCATTGGCATTTCTAAATAAGAAACCAGTAGTAGGTGATAAGTTGATTGCTTGAATAACATCAACCGTGTTGTTCATATAATAAGTTACACCAGCACTTACCCGATTCTTTAAGAAACGTGCATCCAACCCAAACTCTATCTCTGTTTTGATCTCAGGTTTAAGTATAGCAGGAGCAGTATTACCTTGTCGAGAACCACCACCATAAACAGCTGGGTCAAGAAAACTTCCCCATCCGGCATCACCCACGGCTATATTATCAATAAACACGGCGCGGTCGGTATAAGCACCAGCCGCACGTCCTACTTGCCCCCAGGCGGCACGAATCTTACCAAAGGTAAAGATGTCGTTTTTAGGCAATAGCTTGCTAAATTGGAAAGCCACGTCTACACTTGGGTAGAAGAAACCTTCGCTCATAGTAGAGAAATCTTCATAACGTCCACTTGTATTCAAGAATACCAAGTCATAGAACGAAAAGCTTGCCTGATAGTAGTAACCCACATTACGCACCACACTAAACGTAGATATTGGCGTACGTCCACTAGCACTACTGTTAGCCAAGATAGGAGGAGCCAATGTATTTACAAAGTTGGTGGCAGTAGAGCTGTTTTGAGAAAACTTACGCTCGTTTGCTCCTATACCTACAAGAATTGTAGACGAAATATTATCATTGATTTTAAAACTTGACCTGGCAATCAAATCAGAGTTAAACTGCGTGTTGCGTATGTTGTTCAAAGCATAAGACCCCCCAGAAGCTTGAGCAGAAATAAATGGGAAAAAGTCTCCACGAATATCAGAGTAATGGTCCATTCCTATACGCCAGGTCAGGTTTAACCAAGGCAAAGGATCTGCGCCAAATTCTAACGAACCAATAAAACGGTCTACTGCGTTGTCACCCAAGATGTTATTTACAATCCAAAGAGGGTTATCGTATACAGAGTTTGGTGTGCTGTTGAAGTTTCTACTTCCTACTGGGTTACGATACGCACGTTGTAAATTTGGGTAAGGCGTATTATTTACGTCATAGTAGGTTCCAGAGTAACCTCTCATATCAAAATCAGCAGGAGTTCTTAAACCTCCTAACAAGATTCCAGAAACGTTAGAACCACGCTGAACCCGACTTGACTCAATGTGAGAGTAATTGGCTTTAGCAGCAATTGTAAAATATTTACCTAAATAGCGCGTACTGTTCAAACGTCCCGTTGTTCTACGGTAGCTACTATTCCCTTTGATAATGCCTTCTTGACGAGTATCAGAAAAACTTATGTAGAGATTTCCTTTTTCGTTGGCACTACTTACACTAATATCATTGTTTAATGTGATACCTGTTTGAAACAAGTTCTCATAAACATCAAATGTTTCACGGCTTCTTTTACCTCCCCAAGGTTCAGTAGCAGTACCACTAGGGATTCTGTAATAAGTTTTGCCATCGTTTGCTTCAAAGCGACCCGCATAATTAGGATCGTTAGGATCAGTAATAAAAGTATTAGCCCCACCTGGACGAGCTGCAATTCTATCTCCCCAACTACCCGCTGTTCCAAAAGTACCTGTTTCCTGAAAACGACCACCAACTCCTTGACCATAAGAGGTTTGAAGAGGCACCTTACGGTTTAGTCGGTCAATAGCAATGCTAGAGTTAAGTACAACAGTAAACCCTTTTTTACTTGCTTTACCACTTTTAGTAGTAATCAACACAACCCCGTTCAATGCACGTGCACCATACAAGGCAGCAGCAGCAGCACCTTTCAATACTTCCATAGAAGCAATGTCATTAGGGTTGATATCGTTCAAACGACTTTGCTGAGCAACCCCTGCAGTACCACCAGCACCAGAACCTGCCTGGTCGGTGTTATTGTACATTGGAATACCATCAATTACGATCAAAGGTTGATTTGAACCACTGATAGAGTTAGCCCCACGAATTCTGATAGTAGCACCAGCTCCAGGGTCACTACCACTGTTTGAAATAATTTGTACACCAGCAGCTTTACCAGCCAATTGGTTCAACAGTTGAGGCTCACCAGAGCTGATCAGGTCTTTAGTAGCTACCTGGCTCACAGAAGTACCTGTTTGGTCTTTATTTTGTTCTAAACCAAGTGCAGTAACTACTACTTCGTTCAATGAACCTTCCTCAGCCAATTTAACAGTCCCTAAGTCAGTCTGTCCTGATATTAACTTTATTTCTCTGTTTTGGTAACCCACAAAAGAGAAAATAAGTGTAGCTCCTTTAGAAGCTGAAAGCGTAAACTTACCGTTTACGTCAGTGGCAGCACCGTTTGAGGTACCCTTTTCGATCACATTTACACCTGGTAATCCATCTCCATTATTATCTGTTACAGTTCCTGAAACAGTAATCTGTGAAAAGGCGTAAGTTGTTAATCCCACCAAGAAAAGTAGAGTGAGTAAAAATTTACTTTTCATAAGTAATTACTTAATTTGTTTTACCATAATACACTTTGAGTGAACTAGAATGATGCTCAGCAATAAATTATTACCAGGTATTATTTTTCATCCACTACTTAACCATACAAGCTGATTGTTTGGATAAGATTTTATAATCAGAATTATAAAAATGATTGATTAAACAGCACATCACCTTGACAAAAGCAAGCTTTCGCTTGTTCCTCAGGCAACTACAGCTTTCATAGCACCTAGATTTATACAAATCTGTGGCTAGAAGCAGTAACATGCTGACTTGTTTAACCTATCAAGTCTTTTAATTTCTTACATTTAGAAAAAATGACGCACCTGTCCTTCTTTTACTTCGTGTTACCATTTGTATAAAATGGATTGCACGTAAGTAATCAACAAGAGATATTGAGCAAAATAGATGATTAGATATAAAACAAGTATTTTCAGCAAAGTAACGCGTCGTTCAGGAGTAATAAACCTCTCCTGTTGCTACATCTCACCCTATAGGCGAACTCAAAAGTTCTCGCCTTCAAGAGGAGAATGTCTGCCTACCTTTTAATTTAAAAAATAGGAGTTCCAAAAAGTTGCTTTATTTTATATAATCTCTAATGAGTTGGGTTTATTTTTTTGTTGAATGAGGAAATTTATTTTCTACAAAAAAAAGAAGTGAGTAGTTTTTTATCATATATATTGGGTTTAAAATTTGATATAATTATTTATTTGATAATACAAAAATAAGCTTTTTTGCACAAAAATTAATCAATGTATTATACTAGTTATTAGACAAGATTACAATTAACCACCCTTATCTCTAAGGGATTTTTTTCGAAACATATAAAAAAAAGTCTTTTGTTGTTGTCAAAAACTGTTTTTTAACACAAAAAAACTTCTATTTTAACAAAACATGGTACTGCTTGCATTTAAAATATGATTGAATAATGCACCTGTATTGTTTTCAAAAACTAAGGTAAGCAAAAATAGCATAAAATAAGGAACTTATTTGATTTTGAAACAAAATTTCTGCTATTGAGCTTTACTAATTTACTTATAGTGTCATTACTTTTCAATGAAAAACACCCCCTTACCTCCTAAAAAAGTCATCAAAAACCAAGTTCCATCATGGCAGGTTTATTGCGAAGAAGTCTGGCATTATCGCAGTTTATTGCGTACACTTACCTTTAGAGACCTGAAGGTACGCTATGCTCAAACCTCGTTGGGGTTGCTATGGGTTTTTATTCAGCCATTGGTAACACTACTTATATTCACTTTGGTGTTTAACATAGCGATCAAAATAGATACACAAGGGGTTCCTTACCCCATATTTGCTTTCTCTGGTCTATATGCATGGCATTATTTCTCTGTAGTAGTCAATCAAGGAGGTGTAGCTATTTTAAATGCCCATAGTTTGGTTACAAAGATTTACTTTCCCCGTATTATTCTCCCTTTATCAAAAGCCTTGGTAGCTGCAGTAGATCTCCTGGTCAATGTATTATTAATGGCTGGAGTAATGCTGTGTTATGCATATACGCCTCACAAAAATCTGGTATATTTTCCGCTTTGGCTTATTGCTCTGTTAGTGGCATCTTTAGGGTGTGCTATTGGGTTAAGTGCTTTATCGGTAAGGTTTCGTGACTTTCAACCCATCTCAAGGTTTGGTTTACAAGTGGGGTTTTACCTTACGCCTATCGCCTACCCTCCTACACTTATTCCTGCACAGTACCACCTTTTATATTATAGCAATCCAATGGCAGGCATCACAGAAGGGTTTCGTTGGATGATCGTTGGTGGCAAACTATCGCCTTATATAGGTATGTCGTTGGGAGTAGCTGTAGGTATATTTATATTGAGCGGATGGTACTTTCGCAAAACAGAACGGTTGTTGGCTGATATTGTTTGATGCACCCAAAAAGCCCGTGGCAGATAGGCTGTTAGGCTGGGGGTATAAAAAGTCATTTCTTTAATAAATATTTGGCAACAGGTATATCACCACCCAGGTTAATAAAAAAGATAGGCAATGTTTAATAATAATCAATGATGAAGTAAAGCAACAGGAACACCAACCCAATCAAAAAGCCTATGAGTAGTAACTGTAAAAAAGGAATCATCATGGGGGCATTAAACAATAGGCGGAAGCCAAAGTAGATCCCAAAAATAAGAGGAAAGCTTAACCACCCATGTTTAAAGAAAATTTTCCAAATAGCTATATCAAATCCTTGCTCTGTACCCAAAATCACATACCAAAACAACATTCCGGCAAAAGCTGAAGCCAATAGCAGCATTTGATACAATGAAATTAACACATCGGGGCGAAGCAATAGGTAAGTCAAAGCTACTAAACCAAAAAATATCCCTATAAACAATAGTGTAGTAAAAATATTTAAATCTATAAGCCAAGGTGGCCACTCGTAGGCTTTGCCACTTCGCAGTCTTTTTCCCAAAGGTCGAAACTTACGACTTCTTTTCTTAAACAACTTTTTTGAACGAGGCGCTTTAGCCACATACTTTTTTTTGCGCTGCTGCTTATTAAGTTTGCGTTTTAAAGGGTTCTTATGGGCTTGGGTAACTCTCGCTCTTTTTACTTGAATAGTTGAATCAACCTTGTCAATAGTTGTGGAGCGATTCCACACCTGCGCTGCACCTTCTTCGTTAGGTTTATTTTTTGTGGGTGTGTTTGACTGCCCATACAACGATGACATACCTAAGAGTAGGCTTAGGCCTAACAATAATGGATAAATACGCCCCATACTAGAACTCTTTATAAATGTTGTTTTGGTAGTAATAGTTTTTAAAACGGCTAAGCAAGTAATTTCTTGCCTAACCTACCACGATTTATGCCTTGACCACTTTGGTCATCAGGTAATGTTCAATGTCACATTCTACAAATAAATCACCTTGAACTTTAAATCCAAATTTTTTGTACAAAGGGAGGGCAGTTGTTTGTGCATGCATATACATCAGTCTACCTTCAGTGTTGGGTTGTGCTTGTACATCATCTATCACTGCCTGCAACAATGCAGAAGCTACTCCCTGACGACGAAAAGAAGACAATACGGCAAAGCGTTCTAGTTTGATTCCTTTTGGGGTATAACGCCAACGAGCAGCTCCACAAGGCTGCTGGTGAATAGTTGCCAAAAAGTGGCGAGATTCATTTTCAAACTCATCAAACTCATCTTCTCTAGGCACCTGCTGTTCCTCTACAAAAACTTCGTTTCTAATATTAAAAGCTATCTTGCGCTGTTCATCAGTCACAATCAATTTTACTTTCATCATATTTAATCTGGGGTAAAAAGTGATAATTCACTTATTTGATAAAAATCATCGATTTTAACTACAAAAAAGCAACATATTCTACACACCCACACTTTTTTTTATTATTTTGTATAAAATACTCCCTGTTTGATAGGGGCAAACTCACCAAATACACTTCTTTAATAAGCAAAAGGGCAAAATTATAAAAACTCAATCTACAACACTTTAAAAATCACGAATCTTGACAAATATATTTCATTACATAAAATGGACGCTTTGCTTCGTATTTTGTTTGTTGCTTACAATCAATGTGCAAGCGCAATTTACGCCACAAGAGCGCTTTGAAATGCCTGTAACACAAAAGCGGATCAGTGAAGACTTTATGGTAACTTCACTCAAAAAAAAAGGAGTCTTGTTTTTGGCAATTCGCGAAAATTGGAGTGATAAGCAAACGAGTTGGGAACTCATCCGTATGGATACGACAATGCGTGAAGTGTGGAAAAAAGGACAAAAATTTGATAAGTTTTTTTCCCCCACCCATACTTACTACGACCAATACAAGTTTGTTTATTTTTTGATGACCAGGGAAGAAAAAAAGCAATTTAAAATCGTAAAATTAAACATCAAAGATGGGGCAATAGAGGTATTTGATGGGATACTGCCTTTAAAAGTGCAGTTGAAAAAAGTAAGAGTCGCAGGTAATTATGCTTTTTTTACGGGAACTTTTAACTCAGACATAGCAGCACTTAGGTTCAATATGTTAGATGGCACCACCAAAATAGTGCCCGCTACCTACAGCAAAACTTACAATAGTCTGGATGTATACAGCCACCCTGCTATCAATTCGGGCTTTTACCTGATGCGAAATACCAGAAATTGTAATACACAAGTACATACCATTTCTAACATTGTAGGCTTGCAACCAGGCAAAACAGTGTTGTTGCCCCGAAAATATACCATGCATTCGGCACATGTATACCCCCTTAGTGCCACTAAGAGTCTATTGTTAGGCACCTATAGTATTAAATGTCAACCTTACCCACAAGGTTTGGCCACCATGCTTATCAAAAGCGGTCGTCAGTCACGGCTTCGTCTACATAAATTTCTTGACTTCAGAAATTTTCTCAACTTTTATTCGGAAAAAAAAATTAAGCGTATCCGCCGTAGGGCTTTAAAAAAAGAAGCTCAAGGCAAAGAGTACACCTTAAGGTCTAAAATGCTTTTGGGCAATATTGTAGAAGTTGAAAACAAAGACAACTTATTAGTAATAGCAGAACGCTATTGGTATCATAATCGGGTGGTGTCTTCCAGTATACGGCGACCTAGTGCCCTACCAAGGGTAATTACCCAAGGACAGTTTCAGTTTACCTCAGCCTCTATTAGTGCTATTAATTACAATGGCAAAAGGCTTTGGGACAACACCATCAAAATTAAACCCAGTATAACTACCCTAAACCTTAAGCCACAAGTAAGGGTGGGGTTCAAAGGTGACTCAGTAATACTGGCATACATGAGGCAGTACCGCGAAAGCTCAGTTCCTGTTCTTTGGTCTAAGTTGGTATACAAGAACAAAACAATCAAAAAAGAAACAGAGGATGAAGTGGTAAACCCTAATCCTGATGATCAAATTTACTCTGCTACCAACCAGCACTTTATCCATTGGTATGGGGATGTTTTTTTGCTTTGGGGCGAACAAGTTGTATTTGATCGCAAAGCCGCTGGCATAGGTATCAGAAAAGAGGTGGCTTTTATCAATAAATTGCGCTACAACCATAACAAACTTACCAAGAAAGATTTGAAAAAGCTTAAAAAACAAAAACGGAAAAAAAAAGGAAAGATGAAAAATGAAAGTAGTTTGAACAAACGAGAATAATTTTTTCACAAAAACCCAAAAATAAAAACTACCTAGACGCGCCGTTAACGCACTTTTTCAAAAAAAACGTAAAAAAATATCAAGTTTTTTTCAGGGAGTGTTTGCAAATTCAAATTTCTCTTGTACCTTTGTGCACACAAAAACAAAGAGACATACTTTATTAAGCGAAAGTAGCTCAGCTGGTAGAGCATCACCTTGCCAAGGTGAGGGTCGCGAGTTCGAATCTCGTCTTTCGCTCCACATTTTACCCCAACATACTTGGGGTAAAATTTTTTCTACCTGCCGGGGTGGTGGAATTGGTAGACACGCAAGACTTAAAATCTTGTGACCCTTGGGTCGTGCGGGTTCAAGTCCCGCCCCTGGTACAAGAAGCTTCTCCAATCGTATAGATTGTGAGAAGCTTTTCTGTTTGTATACTCCCCTTTTTTACATCCCTTTTTTTCTAAAAAACTTCCACTGATAAAAACAATGAGACATATTTGATTTTACACTGAGATGCCAAAACAAGGTGGTGTTGGTTTTTGGATGTACTATTTTCATTGTCCATTTGACAGTGTTGGCAAGGGTTTGCTTGGTTGTCTGGCTTTTGGGGTTAATTTGATAATCAATTCTTTTTAGAGCTTTCAGTGGGTAAGTCTTATCCCGATCATATTTCCAGAGCAAACGCAGCAGTTTTTTTTCTTCTAACTTGCTCAAATCTTGATTTTTGTACAATTCATACATTTTGCGCTGCCCTGTATAAGGTGTAAATACCAATGCGGCAGATGATTGCTCTCCAGCTACTGCATCCGAAGGGCTCCCTCCTTCTATAGTATACACGCCTTGGCTAGTAGTACCCAACATTAGGATAAACCCATCAGGAGAGGTTTCACCCATTGCCTTTATAGAAGCAACTACATAGCGAGGCAAGGTATTTTGATTAATGTCCCAATGGGTAATTTGGGTATTGGGGAGGTAACAGGTTTGTGCTTGAGTAGATAAGCTCCAGAGGGAAAGAATAACTGTAACAATAGTGTTGACTTTCATAATTCGAAGATTGTATTTTGTTGTATGATAATCAACGATCAGCCCAGTGTCAAAGATTGAATAAATAGACAAAGTGGCATAAAAAAAGGAAAAACTTGATTGTTTTTCCTTACAAGTCTTTACTTCGACTTTTTAGCCAAATCTTTTTTTGGAGTGGTGTCATCAAATAAAATACGCACGCTAGGTGAATAGGTATCGTCGTATTGACCACTTTTTACTGACCATATAAAGGCGGTTAAAAAACCGATGGCCACTAGTATACTCGCTATAATTAAAATAACAATGACAGACATATTTCTTTCTTTTTAGTTTTTTGACAGGGTATCTCCTATGACCAAGCCTTGGTACTTAGCCAAAGCATTAGTCGTTACGATTACAAAACTTACCACAGTGATAGAACTCAAGGGCATCAGAATGGCCGCCACTACAGGCGACAAGTTACCACTTACGGCAAAAGCAACGCCTATCAGGTTGTAAAGCAATGAAAGCACAAAACTCATTTTCACTACCTTAAGGCTGGTTTTTGAGAACTTTAGAAATCTAGGCAATTTATCGAATACCCTAGCATCTAAAATAGCATCACACGCTGGCGAAAATGACGAAGTATCTTCTGAAACGGCAATGCCTACATGACTTTGTTGCAAAGCTCCAGCATCATTCAAACCATCACCCATCATCATTACTTGTTTGCCTTCTTGCTGTAAATCATTGATAAAGGCTAGTTTATCAGCAGGCTTTTGTTGAAACTTCAAGATACTTTGTTGCCCAAAAAGTGATTTTAAACGCTCAGCTTCTGCATCGTTATCACCAGAAATGAGCGAAGTACCATAATGGCTTTGCATTCCCTGGATAAGCTTGCCTAAGCCTTGCCGATACTCGTGTTGCATCACAAAACCTCCTAATACTTCATCGCCCAACTTTACAAAAACTTTGGTTTGCAATTGGGCAACATTTTGAGGTACAAAATCCTCACCTTTGATCCATTGTTCACTACCTACTTTTACCTCAGTCCCTTTTACTATACCCATAATGCCCTTGCCCGGTATTTCGTTAAACTGAGCTGCTTCTGCCAGGTTTTGAATGTTTAAATGCTTAAAAATTCGTTGGCTTAGAGGGTGTGTAGAATGTTTGACTAATGACGCAATACACAATGCTTGTTCAGGACTTAAACCCTGGTTTTGAACGGCGTCAAAGCTTATTTTAGTTTCGTTAGGGTGAGTAATAGTCCCTGTTTTGTCAAACACCAAGTGGTTAATACCGGCTAAATCGGCTACTACTTCAGCGTTTTTTAGATACAAGCGATTACGCCCAAAAATACGCATTGTATTGCCCAATGTAAAAGGCATAGACAACGCCAGGGCACAGGGACACGCCACAATTAATACTGCCGTAAAGGTATTCCAGATTTTAGCAGGGTTAGTAAAGTTCCAGTATAAAGCTGCTCCAAAGGCTATAGCAAGTACTACTAGGGTAAAATACTGACTGAAACGTGCTACCTTTTGTTGAAATTGCTTTTGGGTACCACCATCTTTGCTAAACACATCGTTGTTCCACAATTGAGTGAGATAACTTTGGGCTACTTCTTTTTGTACTTCAAGTGTGATACTGGCACCTACTTGCCTCCCCCCAGCATATAAATAGTCGCCTTGCCTTTTGTGGATTGGCTCTGCCTCGCCAGTAACAAAACTGTAATCAATGAAAGCATCTTCACTTAGCAAAATACTATCCGCAGGAATAAGCTCTTGGTTTCGGATAATGATATGATCGTTTTTTTTGATGTCAGTTACCGGAATACTGCTCATAGGCTTACTGCCTTGTCCCTTGCGTTGCTTTAATTGTACTGCCAAAGGAAAGTAAGATTTATAATCGCGTTCAAACGAAAGACTTTGGTAAGTTTTGCTTTGAAACCACTTGCCTACAAGCAAAAAGAAGATTAAGCCCGCCAACGAATCCATAAAACCAGCACCAGTATGGGTTAAGATTTCGTATAAGCTACGCCCAAATAAAACAATAATTCCCATAGAAATGGGCACATCCAAGTTGATCGTCTTGGCACGTAAGGCTTTAAACGCTGACAGGAGATAGTCGGAACTACAATAAAAAAATACTGGCAGGGCAAGTAATATATTCAAATAACCAAAAAAATTCTGATAATCGGTTCCTACCCAATCGAGGTATTCAGGAAAACTCAATAGCATAATATTGCCAAAGGCAAACCCGGTAATTCCGATTTTAAAATATAGCTTTTTCTCTTCTGCACTCAACTTTTTCTTTTGAGAACCACTGTCAGGTTTCAAGTCGTCTAATTGAATTTTTGGAGCATAACCCAATGTGGCAAGTAGTTCGGCAAGCTTACGTAAAGAAATCTGACTGGAGTCATAGGTAAGCATGACCTCTTTGCGCACAAAGTTTACCCTTGAGTATTGAATACCTGGCTGAAGCTTGTAGAGGTTTTCAAGCAACCAAATACATGAGCTACAATGAATAGCTGGAACAAACCAAGTAATTTTTTGGGTATTACCTTCGGCAAAATCAAGTAATTGGTGGGCAATATCAAGATTATCGAGAAAATCGTAACGAGTACCCCAGTTGCGCACTTTCAGCTGAATTCCAGGCGATTGTTCCAGGTCGTAATAATTACATAACCCGTTTTCGTCCAAGATTTCAAATACAGTTTTACAACCATCACAACAAAACACTTTCTCGTTCAGATGAATGTGATCATCGGCACAAGTTTCGCCACAATGGTAACATTGGAGCGTAGTATGGGTTTCTGCCTGGAGCATATATTTAGTCTTAAGTTGCTGGTAATTAATAACCAACAACTAGTGTTAATGATTAAGTCCTTTCTTTAGTGCTACAAATGTGGGCAATAAGAGGCAAAAAAAATATGATATTCGTCAGGTTTGAAGTTTAGTCAAAAGCCCCAGCAGGGGCAAGCTTTAAGCGACAAGTCGCAAGCTACACCCTGCTCCACAAGTAACTACACTTTTATATCACCTTGATTTTTTCAGTGATTTACAAAAAGCGTAGTCAAAAGCAAGTATTGTTTTTAAAAAAGGCTTTGAGGTACTATTCAGATAGTTTGCTGATATTTGTACTAGCAGTTAATATCAATACTCCGCAGTGATTTTAGTCAAAGTTGATTACTGATTACCTTCGGTGAGCTCACCAGAGGCTCGGTTATCAAATGGCTATAAGTTTAAAAACTATTTAATTACGTGTTTAGACGTAAACCTGAAACCCTTTGAAAAATAAAGCAAGTACACAAATTTAATATACGCCATTGGTTTACAATGATTCATAGGGTAAACATTTACTCGAATCTGCTATGGACTACGGACTAAATGCTATGGACTATTGTAATATAGCCTGCTTTTTTATACCCAAAGACACATTTAAAAATAGTACTACAAAATGACCCAATCTACAAAAAAAATAGACTTAAGATCAGATACTGTGACTCAACCTACGGCTGACATGAGGCACTTTATGGCCGAAGCCAAAGTAGGTGACGATATGTACCAGGAAGACCCCACCGTAAACGCGCTACAAGAAGAAGTAGCTGATTTGCTGGGCAAAGAAAAAGCCCTGTATGTGCCCACAGGTAGCATGGCAAATCAAATAGCCATCAAGTTGCTCACCCAACCCGGCGACGGAATGATAGTGGGTAATCATGCCCATAACTGGATGTTTGAATCGGGGGCAGCAGGGTTTATATCTTCCATACAGCTTACCCCTCTGACAGGCGACGGTCGGTTTACTGCTCAGGATGTAAAAGCAGCTTATAAACCTAACCAGGCTCCTTATCATTTTGCTCCCACAAGGCTGGTTTCTATAGAAAACACCCACAATGTAGGTGGTGGGTTGGTTTGGAACCAAGGTGAGATTGCCCAAGTACTGGCTACTGCCGATGAGCTAAAAATAGCCAAACACCTGGATGGTGCCCGCTTATGGAATGCCGCCATTTATTATGGCACAGAACTACACACACTTACCCAAGGGTTTGATACTGTATCGGTATGCTTGTCGAAGGGTTTGGGGGCTCCAGTGGGTTCATTGCTTGCTGGAAACAGTGAGTTGATTGAAAAGGCTTATCGTTACCGTCGAATTATGGGGGGCGCTATGCGGCAAGCAGGCATTATTGCCGCAGGTGGGTTGTATGCAGTACATCATCACCGCGAAAGACTGTCAGAAGACCACACAAACGCTCAGTTTTTGGCAAAATCACTGAACGAAATTAAAGGGCTTAAGGTAAATATTGACAGTACTCATACCAATATAGTCATGGCAGACCTGACCGACAAACGCTTGAATGCCCAAGTACTTGAACAAAAAGCTAAAGACCAAGGGATATTATTTTTATGTGTATCTGATCAACGTATTCGTTTGGTAACTCACCTGGATATAACGCAACAAGATTGCGAAAAGGCTGTAGAAACCATTCAATCACTGATAAAGAAGTCTTTTTTGACGGTGGGTTGTTAGCTATCTCTGTGCCCATAGGTTTGTCAAGCAAGCACACAAGTTATACCTGACTCAAATTTTAACAAACCGCTAACAAGGCTTTTTGCGTATTTAGTGTAATTTTAATGAAGTCATTATACAATTTATAAAGATTGTTTTTTATCTTGGAGTTTTTGTAAGACACTAAATATTAGCTCAATGAGTCCGAAATAATAGTCATTTCAAACCCTTTGCCCCAATCTCTACATACACCTAAACAGCAAAGGGTAAAACCAACCGCCAATGAGGGCTATACCCCACCCCATAACAAGGGACACCCAATGGCTCACCACTTGTAAAGACTACGGACGCTGGATCATAAATATTGTATGGAAAAACTTAAACTGATCACCCAGGCATCTCCCTGGCTTATTCTGGTGTGCGTAGCCATTGGTTTGGCTTATGCACTGCTGTTGTACTCTAAAAAAGCCAATTGGTCGAAAACCACCAATCGTATACTGGGTACACTCAGGTTTGTACTGGTCACTATTTTATGCTTGCTGCTACTACTCAACCCCTACTTACGGCAGGTAAGCAATACTATAGAAAAACCTACTGTAGTGTTTGCCATAGATAACTCTCAGTCTATAGCTACTACCAACGACTCGGTGAAAATAAGAAACCTTTATAAAGAACTTGAAAACTTGGGTGATGCCCTAAAAAAAGACAATGTAAATATTGATATTCAAAACCTGGACATTACCAGTATTGCCAAAAACATTGTCCAAACTCCACTCAACTTTGCCAGTTCTAACCTAAGCGCCATTCTAAATACCATCAAAAACAATTATGAAAATCGCAACCTTGATAAGGTAGTGTTGGTGTCAGATGGTATCTACAACCAAGGCATTTCACCTGTTTTTCAAGACTACAGTTTTCCAGTATATACAGTAGGAGTGGGTGACACCACCCAAAAACGTGATATAAAACTGGCAGCAGTACTTGCCAACAAAGTGGCTTATCTGGGCAACAAGTTTCCGGTGGTGGCAGAGGTAGAAAATATAGGCTACCCTGGGCGGTCAGTCAATGTGTATTTGAGTCAAAACGGACAGGTTTTAGGCAGGAAAAGGGTCACATTTAAAGAAGATGGTGAGCTACAACAGGTAACGTTTTTGACTGAGGCCAAGTATAAAGGAATGCAACGCTATATGGTATATGTAGACGCACTCGAAAATGAGTTTACCAAGACCAATAATGCCCGCGATGTATATATTGAGGTGATAGATGGCAAGGAAAAAATTTTGGTGATTGCTCCTACTCCGCATCCTGATATTAAGGCACTCAAAAGTGCGATTACCAAAAACGATAATTATAGTTTTGATATGCACATTCCGGGGATTACTAAGCTTAAAAACGAAAAATATGATTTGATAATAGCCCACCAGGTACCTAATATTTACCGCAATGGCAGAAATCTATTGGCTCGTTTTCGTAAACAAGGTACACCCATTTTTTATATTTTAGGTTCCCAAAGTGACCTCAACACTTTTAACAGCCTCAATGCAGGTTTACGCATCAACCGACGAGGGCGTCAAATGGACGAAGTAACCCCTATTTTTAATGATAAATTTAATACGTTTAATTTTGAGAGAGAAAAAGTAAAAGTATTCAAAAAACTCCCTCCGGCATCGGTACCTTTTGGTAGTTATGGAGTAAGCAATAGTGCCCAAGTAATTTTGCATCAAAGAGTAGGAAGTATAGAAACCTCTAAGCCTTTACTGGTGATTAATGAGCTTAACGGAGTAAAATCGGCAGTAATGGCAGGCGAAGGGTTGTGGGAATGGCGTCAGGAAGAATATGCCTTGAATGAAAAACACGAAATTGTAGACGAAATTGTAAGCAAAGTAGTACAATACCTTTCTACTAAAGAAGATAAACGACGTTTACGGGTGTACCCCATCAATAATGAATTTTATGACTTTGAAAAGGTGGTATTTGAAACCGAAATGTATAACAAGTTATATGAGCGTATTTATGACGTAAAGGTAAACCTTACCTTGACCAATGAAAAGGGCAAAACTTCTACTTACTCGTTTACTCCCACTGAGGGTAGCTCACGCTTTGAGATTAGTGGATTGAGTAAGGGGGTTTATAAATACAGTGCTGCTGCTACTATAAAAAATAAAAATGAAGTTTCTGGCGGCGAGTTTACAATCAAAAGTCTACAACTGGAGGCACTAAACAATACAGCTGACCACAACTTGTTAAGACAGTTATCTAAAAAAACTGCTGGCAGGTTTTTTACTATGAACCAAACTGCTGAACTCAAAAAAGCAGTGCTGGATACCCGCAAACCTAATGTGTTGCATAGCACCGAAGAAATCCAAGAGATGATTCACCTTAAATGGATTTTCTTTGTATTGATGGCACTTGCTACTATAGAATGGGTTACCCGTAAATATCAGGGAGGGTATTAATATAGGCTCCAGAATTTTAAAATATGCTTTGAATAGGAATAGATAAGTAAACAATTCAACAAAAGCCCTGACAAGTGAATTTGTCAGGGCTTTTGTTTATCATTTGTCTTCAAAACCGTACACATTTTTTTAACAAAAGTTCTTTGCCTTTTAAATAAATTTATACAGTTAAAAAAAGCGATTAATCAGCAGTCTTTTGGGTTAAATTATTGATTCTTTGCCCTCAGGCATCCGTTCATTTTTTTCTTTAGCTAAAAAAACGAACCAAAAAAAGCCACCGCTGTAGTTTACTGTTGCTAAAATTTGCTTCATTCCGCCGAAACAGCTCAAACATTCCCTCGTGCCTCGGTCAGTGATCTGTTTTTACGGCTTCACTCTTCAAATTTCTTAACGCCAGTAAACTAAGGCGGAAAGAAAGATGCTGTTTTTCAAACACTTTTTGGGCTTATAAAATTAAACTCTACACAAGTATTGGTAGTGAAAAATTAGTGTACGGTTTCAAATCATTTGTCTAAAGACAGGTAGCACGTTTATTCCCAATACACCCAAAACTCAGGAAAGTCTTTTACTTCTTCATCACTTCCTGTCGGTGCGACATGGTAACGGCGCTTGCTCTGCTTATTTATTTTAAAACTAAGGAATTTTGTGGATGAAGACTTCACTGTATAAGTAATCAAAGAAGCTTTCCGCCACTTTTTACGATTACGCTTGATGTTATAGCGTGCCGCAAAAGGGTACACCTTTGTATTTCTATCGGTTTTTTGGTGATACTTTGACAGGTCTTTGTCAAACCAAAAGTGAAGTGCCTCTTTTCTCTTCTGTCCTTTTACCTGCCCTACTACCTTCCAACGATTATTAGGCTCACGGGTAAACTCAAGCATGACCTTTTCATCATCTTTTTTAAAGTCTGCCTGAAAGTGGTCTACCTTACCAGGCACCAGATTGATAATGATATAAAAAATAAGCTCAAATGCTATCCTCATAGTTGTTTTATTTGTTTATTTCCAACTTAAATGCATGGTGGGCGCCTCTTTCTCAGTTAGTTTTGGGTGATTGGCCTTATCTATCTTCACCATTCGTTTGTTTTTGCCTTTATTTACCACCAAAAACACCAAACTCTCTGATCGGGGGTCGCTCTCTTTTTCTTTAAAAGCCACTTCTGTTACTTTACTCCATTTTTTGTGGTTGGGCACAATCAACAGTTGCTCCAACAAATCCACTTTCTCATAGGCAGCGCTGGCAGAAGGCTTGATATAGGCAATTTTACCCTTGAAATAAAAAAACATGTCTTCATCTTTTTGATTACTTGGTACTACTCTCCACTCATTTGATGAGCGGGTAAAGCTAAGAATGATGGTTTCTGTTTTATTCTCGGGGTGAGCAGCTGTTACCTGAAAGTCCTTTTTGTTGGCAGGTACTATGCTGGTAAGTATATAAAACAACATTACAAATGTCATGTCCATAGAAGTATATATTTTAAAAGTTCGTAAATTATTTCCAGCTTACATGTACTACAGGTGTTTTTTGGGATACCTCAGGGTGATGAGTTGCCTTCAACTTAATTACTCGCCTGTTTTTCCCTTCTTTTGTTACACTAAAGATAAAAGGCTTAGTTGCTATTTGCTTTACTGTTACTTTAGTCACCTTGCTCCATTTTTTGTGGTTAGTCACTACTTTTGCTTTTTCAAGCCAATCAATCTTGGCATAAGAGTCACTCCCAAGTGTTTTAATGTAAGCCGTTTTATCTTTAAAATAAATCGACAACCCTTCTTTTTCAGTACTTTTTACCGCTTGCCACTTGTCCAAAGATCGGATAAAATTAATAGTCACCTCAGTTTTGCTTTCAGGCTCCTTGGTGCTTATCTGAAACTGATTTTTGTCTACAGGTACAAGGCTAAGCAGTATATAAAATAACGTTACATTTACTATATCCATCGTGGTAAATATTTGATTCTGTAAAC
The DNA here is from genome assembly GCF_000169175.1 of Microscilla marina ATCC 23134. NCBI lineage: Bacteria > Pseudomonadati > Bacteroidota > Cytophagia > Cytophagales > Microscillaceae > Microscilla > Microscilla marina. The sequence continues at coordinate 271,262 of NZ_AAWS01000004.1, read as the reverse complement.
TATTTCCAAGTCAAATGCATTTCAGGCATTGCTTTACTCATATCAGGTACAGCCTTTTTGTCAATAGAAATAATGCGTTTCTTCTTTCCATCTTTAGCCACCATAAAAACCAAATGACGAGGGCTTCCCTCCTGTTCTTTCTTTAAGTCAAAAACAACTTTTGTCACTTTTTTCCATTTTTTATGATTAGGGACAATGTGCATTTTGTTCAACAAGTCTACCTTTTCTTCCTTACCTTTTATCCCATCTTTGACATAACAATGCTGTTGTTTATCAAACCGGAAAAATAGTACATCATCAGGCTTATGACTAGGCACTACTGCCCATTGATCTTTTTGCTGTTTAAACTCCAGCACTACTACCTCTTTGTCATTGTCAGGGTTGTGCATTTCCATCTTAAACTGGGTAGTTTTGGCAGGCACTAAGTTGAGCGCCATGTAAAAAATGAATACAAAGATTTGAATCATAATTGTAAGATTTGAATTTATAAGTTGCCTATCAAGGTTATCATAAAGCGTATTGCTTGCTCAGTAACGTATCAGGCATTGCTTTACTCATTTCGGTGGTTTCACCAACTTCTTGCCTCCTTTTACGGCTAATAGCGGATATAAGTCTTAATTTTAGATCATTATACCTATTTTTTTGTATAAACTCTACTCTAAAAACTTTACGCCAGTTTCCATGTCCATCAATGACCAAAGCGTTGACCTCCCCACGGTATTGCTACGTGCTCTTCTACTATTATAAAACACTGATAACAAGACAAATAGAAGGATTCTTTGATTTTTTATAGAGGTGGCCAGCATTGCTGTAACCTTTACATCACTGCAATTTACGCTTTTCATTATGCTGTATTTCGCAAAAGAAGTGGCATGCCTTGGCAAATCACAAAAGATCAAGCCAATGTTTTTTTATATGTTTTGAAAAAAAAGGCATGTCAAGATAGGGGAAGCTAATCATTTAGCTATCTACTAAGTATTAAAGTTACCTAAATAATAATTTATCTATGCAGTAATAATGTTGGGCAGACAATTATTACAATATGGCATATACAAAACTATAGTTTGGGAAACCTACAATACATTATGGTTTATTATGGTATCATCAAATCTGATCTATATGTAAAAAAACTACTTCACATCTTTTTACATGAAGTATAGTACTTCATATCTCTCCTTAAAACTTTCTTGATTTTCATTTTATCAAAAAGGTTGTCTTGCAGTACATCCACTGTGAAGATTTAAAGGACCAGGCATACTCTCTATAATTTTTTCAAGAAAAACTTCAGAAGAACTTTATCCAAGCCAACCAGCATGGTTAAGTATCTAATGAGTTGATAAATAGAGCATTACCCAAACTATAACAGCATTATTTGTAGTCCTAATGGGCAGAAAAGGACATCATTACAAATAAGCTGAATAGAAGAATAATGCTCACCTCAACACATTAAGTGTATTATGGTAAAATAAATTAAGCAATTACTTATGAAAAGTAAACTTTTACTCACCCTATTTTTCATGGTGGGGCTAACAACCTATGTCTTTTCACAAAGTATTACTGTTTCTGGAACAGTAAAAGACAAAGAAGGTGGAGGTCTACCAGGCGTAACAATTTTAATTAAAGGTACTACGCAAGGAACCGCCACCAATAACGATGGAACCTATACATTAGCTGATGTTCCATCTAACGCTACACTCATATTTTCATTTGTAGGAATGCAAACTCAGGAAATAGTGGTAGGTGCACAAACAAGCATCGATGTTGTTCTTCAGGAAGAAGGAGCATTGGCTCAGGTAGTAGTGACAGCCTTTGGTATTAAGAAAGAGAAAAAAGCCTTGAGTTATGCAGTACAAGAGGTAAAAGCAGACGCAATCACTGCGGTTGATAACCCAAACTTGTCTAATGCGCTACAAGGTAAGGCGGCCGGTGTACAGCTACGACAAACCAGTGGTATGCCTGGTGCATCTTCTTTAATTACTGTTCGGGGTAATTCTTCTTTAACTGGTAACAATCAACCTCTATTTGTAGTAGATGGGGTACCCATTTCAAGTACTTCTGACTTTACACCGGGTGTAAGTGGTACAGATGGATCAAGTCGTTCTTTAGACATCAACCCCAATGACATTGAATCTGTAAGTATTCTAAAAGGGGGAGCAGCTTCTGCTCTTTATGGATTAAGAGCTTCTAATGGGGTAGTTTTAATTACCACCAAAAGTGGTAAAAATGCTAAAAAAGGAAGAACCAACATTACGCTTAATACTGGTTATACCTGGGATCGGGTAACTCGCTTGCCCAAGGCACAAAAAACGTATGCACAAGGAAGTGCCAGGACGTTTAACCCTGGAACGTCACTGTCTTGGGGGCCAAAAATTTCTCAACTTGGCGACCCTAATGTAAACCCTAATGCTACTGGAAACGGCACTACCTACATTAATAATGTGGGGCAAGAAGTAACAGGGCAAGCTTACGATAATGTTTCGCCACTATTCCAAACAGGTGGAACATATAACTTGGGGGTATCGGCATCTGCTGCTACTGCCAAGGGACACTATGCAGTAGGATTTGGTTACACCAAGCAAGAAGGTATTCTTCCAACTACTGGCATGCGTAGAATCAACGGTAAAGTAGCGGGTGGTTACCAACTAACTACTAACCTAAAAGTAGAGGCTTCGCTGAACTTCTCTGACCTTTTGATTGATAAAGTAGCGGGCGGTAGTAATTTATCTAACCCCTTGTTTACTACCTATTGGGCACCAAGCTCTTATGATTTATGGGGTACTCCTTATGCAGAAGATGGAAACCCTTACAAGCAAATTCACTACCGTGGAGCAATGGATAACCCAAGATGGTCTTTAGCAAACAATCAATTTGACGAGACCAACCGTAGAGCTTTTGGTAATGTTCAACTAACCTATAAGCCCTTGAAGTGGCTTACAGTAAATTATCGTTTAGGGAATGATTTTTACGTTACGGGTGGCAAAGAAGTATACGAACTTGGCTCTGGAGGTACTGGTGGAAGAACAACTATTCCGTCAGGTGGACAAATTCAAGACTACACCTTTACTAGTCGTCAGGTAAACTCAAATTTGACCTTGATATTGAACCAAAACTTTGGTAAAGACTTCAGTGCAAGTTTGTTGCTAGGTAACGAGTTTTATGATATCCGCACACAGTCATTGAGCGTAGTAGGTACAGGTATTACTATTGGCGGCTTCCGCAATATGTCAAATACCAGCAATCAAGTAACTACTGAAATAAGTACTGCACAGCGGGTGGTTGGTTTCTTCAGTAACTTCGAATTATCATGGAGAAACACCCTGTTCCTGACTGCTTCTGGTCGTCAAGACTATGTATCTTATCTTGCAAGAAATAATCGTAGATTTTTCTATCCATCTGTAGGTGTAAGTTGGGCATTTACCGAAACATTTGAAGTGCCTCAAAATATTTTAACTTTTGGTAAAATTCGCTTGAATTACGCTCAAGTAGGTTCAGGAACAGCTCCATACTCTACTACTAACATTTTTATACAAGGTAATCCGAATAGTGGTTTCTTAACAGATGGTATTGCATACCCTTTCAATGGTCAGGTTGGATTTACCCAAAGCAATATTATCAGAAATGAAAATTTAAGACCTCAAAACACAGTAACTTATGAAGTAGGTACAGAATTGAAGTTCTTAAACAACAGAATTAGTCTTGATTATAGCTATTATGTAAATAATACTACTGACCAGATATTTAGTGTACCCGTTCCTGGTTCTACTGGTTTTACCAGCGAAACACGCAATGCTGGTGAGGTAGAAACAAAAGGGCATGAACTTGCCGTAAATGCACAAATTATCCAACCAGCCAAACAAGGTGGTTTTGGTTGGAACCTAGGGGTAAACTTTACATCGTTTTCTAACCGCGTAATTCGTTTAGAAGAGGGAGTAGCCAATATATTCTTGGCAGGGTTTACTACGCCTAGTTCTCGTGCCTTTGCCGGAAGAACTTACCCATCTTTGTTTGGAGTGGGTTATCAAAGAGATGATCAAGGACGTGTAGTGGTAGATGGCAGAGGCGATGCCAACACAAATGCTACTTATGGTATGCCTATAGCTGATCCTAACCCTAAGGTAATAGGTAATGTTCAGCCTGATTTTACCATGGCGATTACTAATAGCTTCTCATTCAAAGGTTTTACTTTGACCACCCAGATAGACTGGCGAAAAGGTGGACAAGCATACTCAGGAAACACTCGTTTGGCTAGGTTATACGGACAAACCGAGGAAACTGAAGATCGTGAGTCTACAAGTTATGTAGTGCCTGATGCAGTATCTTGGAACGGAGAAGTAGATGCCAGTGGTAACCCTGTATATACAAACTTGCCTAACAACAACATTTCTATAGCGCGTAATCAAACTTACTGGGTAAATGTATTAAGCAATATCGATGAGGCTCACGTATTTGACGCGGGTTTTGTAAGATTAAGAGAGGTTGCGCTTACCTACCAATTCCCCTCAGCTTGGTTGAAGAGACTAAAGTTAAACACCTTGTCTTTATCGGTGATAGGTCGTAACCTATTGTTATTTACCAATTATCCAGGGTTCGACCCTGAAACCAACTTAGGAGGGGCTATCAATGGTCAAGGCTTAGAGTATGTATCTCTTCCTCAAACCAAAAGCTATGGTGTAAGCTTAAAAACTACATTCTAAGTTCATAAAGTGTATCCAGAACTTTGTTACTCCCCTATAAAATGGGGCTAACAAAGTTCATTTTAATCCACTTCAAAACTTTATAATAAGATCATGAGAAAAGCATTCATATATATATTTCTTGCACTCTTTGCTTTTACATCGGCTTGTACCGACGATGTGTTAGACAAAATAGATACAAACCCTAATAACCCAACTGCGGTACCTGATAATATGCTATTAACAAGTATTATTACCAGTACTGTATTTTCGATATCGGGAACTGACCTGGCTTGGTTTAGTTCTGTTTTTGTAGAGCACACCACGGGGGTTCATGGGCAGCCAGAACAAGGTGATAAACGTACTGGGATAAACGCCACTATTGGTAATAATTCCTGGAATGCGCTTTATGCAGGTGCATTGACTGATATTGAGATATTAATCAAACAGTCTACTGAAGCAGGTAATGCTCACTATACTGGTATTGCAAAAATCTTGAAGGCATATAACCTTAGTATTGCTACCGATCTTTGGGGTAGAGTTCCTTACTCAGAAGCTATCAAAGGCTCTGAGAACACTACACCAAAGTATGACAATCAACAAGATATTTATACTGCATTGCAATCAATTTTGGATGAAGCAATTGCTGATTTGGCAAAGACGTCTGTTATTAAACCTACTGGTGATGATATGCTTTATGGCGGAGATGTAACTAAGTGGACTAAAACTGCCTGGGCGTTGAAAGCACGTTTGTATAATAGGTTGAGTAAAGTAGATCCTGCTGGTTCAGCTACCAATGCACTGAATGCCATTGGTAATGCCTATAGTGACGCTGGTGACAACTGTATTTTTACAAGCTTTACTACAGCGCCTACAGGAGAGCACCCTTGGTACCAAGAGTCAAACGATAGAAGTCATCATGCAGTAAGTAATACATTTGGCAACTTACTTACTGGGCTAAATGATCCTAGACTGACAATGATGGTAGATACTATAAAAGGGGGCATCAGGTCTTACGCTCCCAATGGTTCAGCCCAAAATGATCAATCAGGTAATTTATACTCTAGAGCTTCAAGTGCAATAGTAAATGCAACCGCACCTTTACAATTGTTTACTTTTGATGAAATGAAGTTTATAGAGGCAGAGGCAAATTTAAGGTTAGGTAATCAAGCTGCGGCCAATACTGCTTATCAAGCTGCAGTGACTGCTACTATGACACGTCAAGGAGTGCCTACTGCCGATATTACTACTTATCTGGCACAAGCAAACGTTTCTCCTGCAAATGTAACCCTGAACGAAATTATTACGCAGAAGTACATTTCATTCTGGTTGTTCCAACCTATCGAGGCATACAACGACTATCGTCGTACTGGTATTCCTACACTTACTAATACTGCAGGACCTGCACCACGAAGATTCCCCTACCCTACCGGGGAGTTGAGCAATAACGCAGCAAATGTTCCTAATGTAACAGTCAATGCAGGTGTTTGGTGGGATGATCAAACCGAAGATTAAACACAAACCATATACAACCATAAAAAAGAGGTTGTCTCATAAGTCAGCCCTTATCAACAGAAAGCAGCTCCCCAAAAAGGAGCTGCTTTTGCTTTTTTACCCCATCAAGGCACAATATTACCAACTTAGTAACATATCAGGCATTGCTTTGCTCATTTCGGGGGCACTGGTTCTATCAACTTCAATCAATTTTTTTCGCCTTTTTTTGCGGCTAATAGCAAATACAAGTCCCGACTTCCGATCATTATACTTGCCTTGTTTGGGTACAAACTCTACCCTGGAAACTTTGCGCCATCTTCTATGATTGCGTTTAATCTCTACTTTAGTCAATAGATCTGCCTTGCTCTCTTTGCCGTTGCTGCCTTCTCTGATATAACAGTACCGGGCTTTGTCGAAACGAAAATATAATGTATCTTGTGGTTTATGGCTGGCTATTACCTGCCATTGCTTTTTGTTACGGGTAAAATTCAACTGAATTTTTTCTATTTGATTGGCAGGATTTTTCACTTCAATCTTAAACTGTTTTACTCTGGAAGGAACAATGTTTAAGGCCATATAAAAAATTAACACAAATGTTTTTACCATAAAATATACGTGGATTAGGGTTATTCACTTTTATAGTTTTGTACTATTCAAGCTTTTATAAATATATAAGGGCAATAATCTATAAAAACATAAGGAAACACACAAAACTAGCCTACAATTTGTACATACTCAACGGCCACTCAAGCCAAATATTGAACTATAATAATTTGCAATCAAGACTTTTAAATAAACAAAATGTTAAAAAAGTCTTGATACACCTAATAATTCTCCCTTTTCTGGCTAAATTTGTTTAGACAACCTGGTTCTTATCATAAGAAAACCTATTCATTTTTAATATTTACCCATATGAAAAAACTACTATTACTATTACTATCCTGTATAACGATAAGTGCTTTGGCTCAGAAAAAGCCATCGACCTCTGACCGAGAAGCTCCTCTCCCCAAATATGTAAGTTCTAAATTTGCTCAGTTAGGTCAGGAACTCCCCACTCCTAATGTATATCGTACAGGAGATGGATCGCCAGGACCAAACTATTGGCAACAAAAGGCTGACTATAAAATTAAGGCTACCTTAGATGAAGCAAAGAATGTAATTACCGGATCGGAAACCATCACCTACTACAACAATGCCCCCATTCCATTGCGGTATTTATGGATACAACTCGATCAAAATCGCTTTGCCGGGGATGCTACTGCACAAAAGGCAAACCCAATGAAGCTTACCAAAAGCAATGGTAGTGTACAAAGGCTTTTTCGCTGGGTATCACTTACCAAAGATGACTATGGGTATACCATTTCTAATGTAAAAGATAAAAGTGGCAAAAAACTGAAGTATACCATCAATGGTACTATGATGCGCCTTGAGTTACCTCAGCCTATCAAAGCCAAAGGTGGTTCGTTTACATTTTCACTAGATTGGAAAAACAAAATTCGCGAACGCTTAAAAATTGGTGGCCGTGGTGGTTATGAGCACTTCCCTAAAGATGGCAACAATGTATACGCTATAGCGCAATGGTTTCCTCGTATGTGTGTGTACGATGACGTAAACGGTTGGCAAAATAAACAATTTTTAGGACGTGGTGAGTTTGCTTTGACTTTTGGCGACTATGAAGTGGCACTTACTGTGCCTGCCGACCATATTGTAGGCGCAACTGGAGAGCTACAAAATGCCAAAAAAGTATTGTCTTCTGAGCAGATCAAACGTTGGGAAAAAGCTAAAAATGCTAAAAACCCTGTAGTAATTGTAACTCAAAAAGAAGCCGAAGCTAAAGAAAAGACCAAAAGTACTCAAACCAAGACTTGGGTATTTAAGGCTAAAAATGTTCGTGATTTCGCATTTACCAGTTCACGAAAGCTAATCTGGGACGCTATGGGCGTAAATGTAGGAGGTAAAAATGTATGGGCTATGTCTTACTACCCTAAAGAGGCTAACCCACTGTGGGGCAACTACTCTACCCATATTGTAGCACATACACTTAAAGTTTACTCTAAGTATACTTTTGACTACCCTTACCCAGTAGCCATTTCAGTAGAAGCATCAAACGGTATGGAGTACCCTATGATTTGTTTTAACTACGGTCGTCCTAACGCTCAAGGAGTCACTAGTGCACGTATGCGCAATGGTATGTTTGGGGTAATTATTCACGAAGTGGGCCACAACTTCTTTCCAATGATTGTAAACTCTGATGAAAGACAATGGACATGGATGGATGAAGGGCTTAACTCTTTTGTACAAACACTTGCCGAACGTGAAATTCAATCACTTTCGTGGGCACCAGATGTATACAAGAAAAACGGCTTCCCTGAAGGTTCACGCAACCCAAAAAATATTATCCGCTACATGCGTATTGACCCTAAGAAAATGGTACCTATCATGAGTAACTCTGAGTCGATTCCTTACTTTGGGCCTAACGCTTACAGCAAACCTGCCACTGCGTTGAACATCTTACGCAACACCATTATGGGGCCAGAACTGTTTGATTATGCTTTTCGTGAGTATTCACAAAAGTGGATGTTTAAACACCCACAGCCTGCCGATTTTTTCCGTACTATGGAAGATGCCTCTGGGGTTGACTTAGATTGGTTCTGGAGAGGTTGGTTTTATTCTACCGAACCTTGTGATATTTCGCTCGAAGGTGTGAAATTGTTCCAGGTAGAAAGCGATAAAAACAAAACCGTGGCAAGTAAGATGGTATTTAAGCCCACATTTTATACTCAAGACCAAATCAAGAACATTACTGCGATTGTCAAACGACGTGGCTTAACACTCAACAAAGGTGATAAGGAGGCAATAAGCCCTAACAGCTTCTTTTATCAATTAGACTTTAAAAACAAGGGTGGTTTGCTGATGCCAATTATTGTAAAAATGCAGTATAAGGATGGAAGCCAACAAAACGTAAAAATACCTGCAGAAATCTGGAAAAAAGACCCGGTAAAAGTGTCTAAGGTATTGATGACTAAAAAAGAAGTAGTGAAGTTTGTAGTAGACCCTAATGGAGAAACTGCTGACATTGATACTAAAAATAATACTTTTCCTCGTGCAGAAATGAGTAAGTCAGGTTTTAAGAAAATGAAAGAGAAAAAAGGCTCTCAAGAGTAATATTCTCAGGCTTTGTTTGCTTGAGTATGCTTAAGCAAACAAAGTACTTACACAAAGGCTTATGGTGCTGTTCAACAGATTGAACAGCACTTTTTTTGTATTTATTCGTTTCTATAGGTAATGATCACAAAAAGACAAGCAGAAAAAATATTATCACTCTTCAATAGTGGTGATGAGATTAACATTCTTTTAGCGTTAAACCTCATTACATCGCTGGATGCTTTCGAAGACATCGCCCAATACAGTGATGAGTACCTTGGCAATATATCACACAAGAGCCTCGATACTATGGAGGCACTATATACCTACCAGGGAGTAAAAACCAGTGAAACTGTTATAAATATACTAGGGGTGTGGGACCAATTATTGGAAACCTCAGAAGAGCATAAAAAAGTAAAACGCAAAACTTTTCATGTATTGTTGAATTTACTTTACCTCGAAAACCGATATGATACTCAAGTGCCTGATAATGCCATTAAGTTGGTCATTAATAAAACGGGGGATAAGTTTGAGTTGTGGCTCAAAGAAAACTGGTATTTAAAAAACCTAAGTACTTTACTGCCTTACATTCATAAGGCTAACAAACTTTCGAAGGATTTGCCCAACCTACAAAAGGAATACAGTACAAGTCTGCACGGCAAGGGTATTTTAGCTAAAACCCAAAATGACCATCATTTCCTTGATTTGCTGGATATAGTTCGTAAATCAAAATCTAAAATTCAATATGCATTATTTCCTGCCTGGCAACCTGATCAAGCAAACTTAGTAGTAAAAGCTACGCTATAAATACCTATACCCTCACCCCTACTACCAACACATCGTCTATTTGTGTTTCGTTCCCTTGTTGCATCCAGTCTTCTAAGGTCGTATTTAGTATTTTTTGCTGCTCCTCCATTCTTTTCAAATGTACGTTCATCAATAAGCTCTTCAGCCTTGCCAACATAAACTTTTTATTTTCTTCGCCCCCAAACTGGTCTTGATAACCATCAGAAAATAAATAAAAAATAGTGGGCGTACTAATGTCTACTTGATGGCATTTAAACTCCTTACGTTGTCTCACTTGCCCTCCTATGCTACGTTTGTCTCCTTTAATAAGGGTCAATTGTTCGTTTTGGATATACACCAAAGGGTTTTTAGCTCCAGCAAACTCCATTATGTGCTTTTGTTTGTCTATCACTACTAAAGCCACATCCATACCGTCCCTGTTATTAGTTTCCGACTGTTTAAGTACACTGGCAATATAGCGGTGCAACAACTCTAGTATTGCATTGGGCTTGGTTTCCCTTCTTATTTTCACTATTTCAGTCATCACCTCGTACCCAATCATAGACATAAATGCCCCTGGTATGCCGTGCCCGGTACAATCAATCGCAGCAAGCAACAATTGCTCGCTCTCCAAAACTTCTATATAATGAAAGTCTCCTGAAACAATATCGCGGGGTTTGAACAAAATGAAAAAATTATCGGCTCCCAATGCATTTACTACCCCCTTGCGTAAAGACAATAAAGCATTCTGAATGGTTTGAGCGTAATTGATAGAAGCTAACAAGTTTTGATTCTTTTTGTTTATTTCCTGGTAAGCTTCTTTAAGCGCTTTATGGGTTTCTTTCATCATTTGATTTTGCGCTTCCATTTCTTCTTTTTGTTCTTGAATTTCCCAGGTACGCTCTTTTACTTTGTTCTCCAAAACCTCTTTTTGGTTGGTCACCAACGACAGGTTTTGCGCCAAAGCAGCATCTTTTTCTTTCTTGAGTATATTTAACCGGTCACCCAACGCCAACGAAAACATCAATGCCTCTAAGCCAAAACCAAAGTAAAGTGATTGTCGGGTAAATGTATTAAGTGGCAATAATCCGTTTGATGTAAATAAATAAACAAAAGAAGCAATGATCACCGAACTCCACCCCAAAATATAAAACCGAGCATTTTTATGCCCCTTACGCCAAAGGTACACACCACATATAAGCAAACTAAAAGAATAAACTAATACCATCAGTTGAAAAAACCTAAGGTAATAAGCCATGTGTATTCCTATCAGGTTAAGCAAAGGGAAAAACACCCCTAAACATACGGTAAGTGCCCAAAGCCAACGCTTTAGTTGGAGCGCATGCTGTCTAAGGTTTAAATAAAGATCTACAAATAAGGTAATCGTCCAAAACAAAGGGCTTTGCCATACCAGAAAGTTGTCCCAAAACCAGCTATAAAAAAACATGGCTTGACCATTGCTAAAAGGTGTCACCAAAAACACCATGGCAAGGTAACTCACATAAATAAGATAGAGCCTATCATGAGTAGCAAAAAACAGAAATAGATTATAAACTAACATAGACAATACCAAGCCTATAAAAATATTTAGGATTTGGTCGTAAGTGTCAAACTTTTTAATCAAACTCTGAGTGGTACCAACCTCAAAAGGAAGTAATAGGTTGAGGCTTCCTTTAACTCTTAAATAATATGTTTGAGGAGAAAGATGTTGACGAATAGGAACACAATAAAATGCAGAAGGAAACACCTTATTTTGCTGTGGGCGACTGGCTCCTAACAACAAAGGGGGGGAATAAGTACCGTCGGTTTTAGGAGTATAAAAATCAATATATTTTAAGCGAGTATCTGCTATGCTTAGCCAAACATCTTTGTTCGATTTATTTTCTATGGTAATTTTAAACCAAAAAGCAGATTTAGATACAGGGTGACTAAATATTTTTTTACGAAAAGATTGAAATTTCTGCTGAGAAGAAGGCTTTACAATATCATTAATGGTGAATGTTCCAGTATTGTCTTCTAAAACCATCATTTTTTTACTCACTGATAGTAGTTGCTCTTCAGGAATAAACTGTGCAAAATTATTGAACGAGATGCATACACACAAAGAGATAAAGATTAAAAATCTCATAAATTAATTGTATAAATAACAACACAGAAGTTCGTTTTAAACTGGTAATATACAATATACAAAAAACAGGCAATTATGAAGAAATCACCTGTTTTTTTACAGCCCTCCTCTCCTTTGAACAAATGCCCTTATTTTTTCAAAAGCTTAGATTGATGCAATAGCCAAGCAACAAAAATAAGTGGCAAACAACCAATGACATTGTACCACAAAAATGGAATATTAATATTAGGGAAAAACCAACCTACATCTACCCCCCTTGCCGCAAAAAAGGCATTGATGTACTGAGAAGTATGACAATAAATGACCAATAATTCGGAAAAAACTGCTGCAATAAAAACTTCTTTAGAGCCTACCTTTTTCAAGAAAAATGCTACCAGAAATATGCCCAAAATAGTTCCATACACCAACGAGCCTATCAGGTTTACCGCTTCTATCAAAGCACCTAACCTATTGGCAAACATAGATAGTACAATGGCATACAATCCCCACCCTATAGTCAATACTTTACTCATCCGTAAATAATGTTGGTCGGAGGCTTCGGGCTTAATCATTCGTTTGTAAATATCAATGACGGTAGTAGATGCGAGGGCATTCAGCTCAGAGGCGGTAGAGGACATAGATGCCGAAATAATCACCGATACCAGTAAACCTACCAAACCCAATGGGAGGTACTTCATCACATAACTAATAAAAATATAGTTAATATCGCGGGTATCGGCCGTATTGTCTGCTTTTACCATCACCGCATTGGCTTTACCTTTTATTTCTTTGGCTTTCTTTTCACTGGCACGCAGCCCTGCTACTGCAGCTTGTTCGGCATCATAGTTTTTTTCTTTACGCGCCTTCACCATTGCCAAAGCATAGGCTTTTTTATCCGCAGAGTTTTTATCATACGCTTGTTCCAAGGCTTTAAACTCTTGTTTATACTCTGAGTTGCGGGTATTTTCTACCAGGTTGCGTTTAAACGAAATAGGCGGCGCCTGAAACATATAAAACACAAACATCATGACTCCTATAAACAAAATGGCAAACTGCATAGGGATTTTGATCATACCATTGAACAACAACCCCAAACGACTTTGGGCTGCCGATTGCCCTCCCAGGTAACGCTGTACTTGAGACTGGTCAGTGCCAAAATAAGACAAAGCAAGAAAGAAACCACCGATAATACCAGACCAGAAATTATACTTGGTAGTTAGGTCTACCTCGAAATCTACCACATTGAGTTTACCCATTTTACCCGCCAAATGCAAGGCATCATTGAACGAAACTTCCTTAGGCAAACCATTGACTACCATATAGCCGGCTACCACCATGCCAAACAAGATAATCACCATTTGTATTTTTTGGGTTTGGCTTACTGCTTTGGTACCTCCTGATACAGTGTAAATGATCACCACTAAACCAGTAAAAAAGTTAGTCCAGTAAATGTTCCAACCCAACAATGCAGATAAAATAAGTGAAGGCGCAAAAATAGTAAAGCCTGCTGCCAAACCACGTTGCAATAAAAACAAAAAAGCAGCAAAAGCACGGGTACGGAGGTCAAAACGCTTCTCTAAATACTCGTAGGCAGTGTAGACGTTCAAGCGGCGGTAAATAGGGACAATCACTGCCGAAATAACTACCATTGCCAACGGCAAACCAAAGTAAAATTGGACAAAACGCATTCCGTCGTCGTAACCCAAACCAGGTGCCGACAAAAAGGTAATAGCGCTTGCCTGAGTGGCCATAATAGATAATCCAATAGTAAACCAGGTCATTTCGCGGTTGCCCAACAAATACGCTTGCATATTTTTGCTTCCCTGGCTCTTCCACAAGCCATAGCCTACAATCAATAATTGGGTAAGGATAAGAACTACCCAGTCTAAAGTGCCCATATTTTAAAAGATGATTTTTTTGAGATTAGAAGTAGTGGTAAGCAATTAGCCACTACAAGTAAGATTAACCCATAGTACCTGATAACTACTTGTTAGGTAAGCTATTCAAATAATTTAGTAAACATGTAAAACAGACATATCAGTAGGACAAGCTCTCCCAATACAAATACATACATCTGTGTCCAGTTTTTAAATATAGAAGGTAAACCTATTTTTTCATCTTCTTCTGTGTTTATTTGCTCTTCTTGTGGGGTTTCTTGGTTGGTCATACGTGGTTTTTTTGTTTATGAGTGTGCTACTTCCTGCCCAAGGTAAGGAAATCTTGAAGATTTTTAAAGCCTGCTCCTTCACAAAGAGGGTTATATCTTGTTAAATAATTCATAAAATTTTGTGGAAGATCAATAGGTCTCGGAAAGGCAAACTGGGCTATATATTTTTTTTACAAAAAAAACTTACATCATATTAAATAGCAAAATTATCTACTTAAACAAGATCAAACTATAATCCAAAGGCAGGCATTCGGATCCTTTCTCTGCTCTAATTACTGTAAATTAACTAGCTTACTTTCAGTGATCAGTATTCAAACAAACATTTCGAATGTACATCAATAAAACCTTGAGCATAACCATACTTTAGCTAAGAATTTGACTCAATTAAAGCAGGTTAAGCTAAAATTTTTATTGGAAAAATCTAAACATAAAAATAAATCACACAAGAAAAGGTACTTGAATAAGATAAACAAAAAAGCTGAACATTAAGTATTAATACTCATAAACAACAAAATAGTAGAGGGCATACCCTTAAAACAACTAAGTATGATACTTTTACATTTGTTATAATATATTGCAATCATTACTTGCAAAATTCATCTTTCCCAGAGATTTGCTATCTCTACCTTCCACCAATTAATAGCATTGCTTAACTTTTTGTTCCCAAATAGAGACTATTTTCTCTAACTGGTATTCTCATGCTTGCTCTTCACTACTTAATTATCTGATAATCAACATGCTATGTTCCTTGTTTAATTTTTGCCAACTATCAAACCAGATACTTAATATAAAATTTTACGATTAATCATTAACAATGAGCATTACAGCACTAACAAACACTAAGGTTACCGAGATTTATAGAAGCAGTTACATCAATGCTGATTTAATTACTGCCGAGGGAATTTTCATTATTGAAAGCAAAGGACATTGTTCTAGCAAAGATTTCAGAGGCTTATTTCAAGAGGTTGGCCAACATGCCAAGAAATACCAGGTGGACAAATGGTTTTTAGACTTACAAACTTTTTCAGCAAGTCCTGAAGACATTGATTGGGTAGTCGAGGAATGGATTCCTAAAATTACCAAAGCCATAGGTTGCAAGCATCACATCGCCTTTACTTTTCCTGAAAACGTGATTTATCAATTTGGATTCTCACGCCGTTTGAATAAACTGTTCCCAAGCGGTTGCTTACATATTATGCCTATTTCCGACAAAGTTCATGCGGTGAGGTGGCTTCAAGAATGCGATCAGTAGTATTAGTATATATTGCCTGATTTGCAGCGTAATCATATACAATCCAGGGAGTTTTACCCTTTTACCAAAGAGAAACAGTGTCCATATTAGATAGTTTGGCACATATCACCCACTCAGGGTTCTTTTTAACTTTACCTTAAGTAAATAACAGATTGGTTAAATTTTTGATAATGAAAGCATATCTTATCCTAAACGAACAATTATGAATAATATTCAATTAGCTTTAACACTTATCGATTATTTAATCGATAAACATGCGGGAACAATAGATCCCGCTCTAGTATCTACTACTGCGGCTTCCCCAGAAAACAACCCTTGGGAATCACTGGATTTAGACGCTAGTCAATTTGGACAAGAAAGTTTCCAGGCAGGTACGCCCTCAGTACCTGCCTCCACTCAGCCAGATTTTATCCCCCAAAAAGAACCACCCCAAACCCCACAACACCTTGATCAGGCAGATAATTTTATTTCAACAGCAAAAGAAACTTTACCATTGAAGTCATCTGTTGAACCTGATCAATCACCCCCTGCTCACCGCCCTGATAAGATTGACAGTCAACCTGGAGAATTTAATGATTTCAATTTCGACTTTTAGCAGCTTAGGACTTGTTTAAAAGGCATTTTATCATGTTTTTTTTGGTTAGACGTGTCAAACCAAGCTTTAGCAATTTTCTAAATCCTCCAGATTAAGTTTGGGGGCTTTGTTTCACCTTTGAAAATTAGTACTTATACTAATTTGAAAAATGCAAGGCTACAAAGTTCTGCTTTAGCTAAACTGACTTCGTTGAGTTCACCACAACAAAACGGCAAGTTGGGTTTGACAAAATACAATCAGAAAAGTTGCGTAACAACTTATAGTCTCGATGCATTAGATATCTACCAAATTTGATTCGATGTCCTGCCAACAGTTAATTTTAAACAAGCTTTTAAAAGCTAACTTTAGCTTTAAAATAGAAGGAAATAAACTGTTTAACATTACGCATTTAAAATTAAACAATTATATTTCTAAAAATCCAATATTTTCGGAAAATTTAATATAAAAAACAATCTTTTGGCATCATTTTCTCTTATTTTTAATATATAACTTCACATTTTTTATCGTTTACACGATTAATTTTGTTGAACATTTTCTACTGGATATTAAACAGTATGAGCAACGAAGACTTCCAAATATTGCAGTTGATAAAACAACTATTACAACAGAAAAACCTCAAGACTGAGGAGTTGGGTAGTTTATCTCGTGATTTGTCTCATTATGGGTCAAATGACGATTCTTCCTCTAATGAAACAGATCAAAATGTAAAAGCCATGCAAGAACGTATCGAGTACCTCGAGGAGCAACTGGATTCCACGATTAAGATGGCAGAAATGACCATAAATGGTCTGGCGCAAGAGCTTAGTCAATACACTACGCAAAACTATTCTGCTATCAACAATGAACAGGCACCTTTGCCTTCTTCCTCTAAGTTTAACTACTTGGGAGATGTTCTTTTCACTACTGAACATCAACTTCAGCAGTTACTTCCTCAATCCTTCTTTTTACAGGCGTCTCAAGACAACCTGAAGGGGAGCTTTGTGTGGGCAAAAGAAAAAATGGGTCTTGTCTATCTAATCTTTGCTTTTTGCGAGGGTACCGATAGTGACAGGTTGCAACAGGCGATTGTTTGCAATCACTTGACCAACACCATTGTACTGGAAAGCCATTTGATAGATGTAAAATCTATCCTCAATAGAGTCGATTTTTATTTGACCAAGATGCATAATGACCGTCAGCAGTTCCGCGAAACGACTCAATATGGGGTTTGTGTCATTGACAAAATAAACTCGCGTTTAGACTATATTGGCTCCAACATGACCTTGCTGTCTTTTCAACAAGATAGTTTTCAGGAATACACAAGTCCTCCCATGTTAGGTAGCTCATCTAGTCACAGTGATTTGAATGAAAAACAAAGCCTACAGATTCAAAGAGGTAGTCGCTTTTATGTATTCCCTCAAGTTGGGGAATTTCGTTCACAAGCCATTCAAAAAGTACAAGAAATAGGTCACACTGAGTTTGTCACCCAAAAAGAGCACCTCAATCAGTGGCTAAATACCCAAATATCCACCAACAATATTCATGAGTATTTCATATCTGGCTTTGGATTTTAGCCAATTGATTCACTTTTGCTGTTTTAACACGAAAATTCACGAATTAAGATGATACAAGATGACTTAAGAATCCTTCAGGAAAATGGTTTTGTTACCCAGTATGAAGATAAAACTGGAAAAATTTATGTGAGTCAAAGCACACAAATTTTTATTTGCGAAGTATTACTGCCATACATGCCTATCGAGGATTTTAAAAATCTACTATTACAAAAAGGACTACTCATCAAGCAATTTGGTTGTAGAAAATTCGTCTTCGATAAACGAGTAATTAGAGGATTTCATCAACCTTCCATGGAATGGTATTATGCAGTTTGGAAGCCTAAAATGGAAGAAAAATTTGGGTTGAGAATACACCGAAAACTATTTACTACTGAAGAATGGTTTCGAAAATGTGTGGAAGTAGGGCGAACCGAGATAAGGAGAAAGTACCCTAATAGCACAGTACATCAAATGGATATTAAAATGTGCGAGTCTCTTAAGGAAGCAATTACAACTTAAATAACTAATAAATAATTTATGCCATGTTTCAAATAGTGTTCGACCGGCAATGGCATCGTTTTCGGATTCTCTTCGAACTTTATAAGAGGAGCAACGCCGATATAGATACAGTATATGATTTACGGGAGCTTTCTATGAGCCAAGGAATCAAACTACTGGACTTTTTGCCTGCCTGGAAATATTTACAAATGGAAGAACTTATTCGAGTGCGCTTTGGAGGCTCAACAGGAAGATACCAAGCTTGTTTGACCCATTCAGGCCTCAAAGCCATAGAAGAAGTCTTTTTTAACGAAAACGAGCCAACGTATTACTTTCCGGCTTTTCGTGAGATGCAACATTAAGTACTTGTTAGCCTAGCTGCCATGGGTGAAAAAATGCTCACCTTTGATTTGCTAACAATGTGATAGAGATGGACTGATGACGGTAATTTTAGTCATAGGCACTGCCCCCTGATAACACCAAAGGTTTGGTTTGCCTTGTAGTCACTGGTTTTTATTGTACTGAAATGTATTTCAAAACCTCAAACATCCCATCACCTTACACGCTAAAATACAGTACTTAGGTAATCGTGAAATTCTCCTGAATAATTTGTTCAAGCTGAGCAAGTTCCTGATGTACAAGGTCATAATCAGATTCACTTACTCTACCTGATTCAAAAAGCAGATTGAGCCAATAATGTGTTTTATGCAGATAGTCTAAAACCTGAGAAATATGTTGGAGAATCGCTTCAGTAGAAGACAAGCTTGACATTTCTGTGATTTTTTCGCCGATGATTGTCCCATTCTCTATGAGCTTTTGGGATAAGTAAAACTCCTTATGATTGAGGGTTAGATCTTGATGAAGTGCTACAATATGAACCGCCAGGTATCTCGCTTTATTGGCCAATAACTTGAAGGTAATTTGACGCTTGTTCATATGGTTGTATTCATTTTATTTCTTTTCTAGATAGTATTAACTTTTTAAAATATCAACGTACATGCAAAATATTGTGCAAGAGAATCAAATTTATCGTTTTCAGATTCTTATGGAATTATACAAGACTAGCAATTCTGACATGGACTTTATAGCCAACATTCAGGAATTGGCCTCTAATGTAGGTATCAGTAATATGGCTTTTCAAGCCGCCTACAAATATTTGTATATGCACGAATTGATACGTATGCATCCTTCTATGGCTACTTCTGGTACCGGAAGTCAAACCCAGTACCAGGCAAGTATTACCCATCAGGGAATGAAGGTAGTAGAGGAAGTATTTAAATACCAACATAAAGCAACTGAGTATTTTCCTCCTTACCGAGAAATGATGCGCTAAGCCTTAGTACATTGCACTAAATGACTTGATATTTTCTTAAAAACTCTCCAAGCCTTTGCCAAAGAGGGCATTGTATTGTCTCGCTTCGATAAGACCATACAAGAAATGGAATATTATCAAATTTAGTAGACAATGTATATAGTACCTTGGAACAAAATAATTTAACACTATAACACTTGACCAGTTCTGACAGGTTCCGAAAACCTGTCAGAACTAAATAGCTGATTTTAAGGTGGTTTAATTTTTAAAAACCCATCATTAAAATAAAAATTTAAGTTCCAGTGTATTTAGTGACTTGTTCAAAATAGGGGTTCCCTTTAGCTTTGTTGAGCTGAACTTTGCTATGCTATTTGATTGTTTTTTAAGGAGACAAAGCTACAAAACAAAGTGCCAATACTGCCAAGCTAATTAAAGTAAAAAGGAGCAATTATTGCGTAACAATCACTTGACAAACAACTTGAAAACTTTGATTTAACTGCTAAAGAATTGGAAAACAAGCATAATTTAAATATTAACGACGATTATACCAACTTCACTAATCTACCTGAGTTTAGGTTAGATGTAGAAGCTGAAATGGCCGAGGTTGACCGATTGTTTGCTAACCTGGATTCCAATTCTGCTACACAATCGCTCAATCAAACATCTACTCCTGCTACTACTCTTAATTCCTCTGCAAAACGAGATGTACTGGAAATCAACGACTCGTATACTAATTACACAAGCGTTGCCGAGTTTAGAATAGATGTGGAAGCCGAAATGGCCGAAGTAGATCGTTTACTTGGCGAGATACCCAAAGGAATAAAGATTCATTCTGCCTCTGTGCCACCAAGAACTCTGACTGGCTCAAACACTTCGCAAGAAAGTACAGGGCTCCTGAATCAATCACTGCCTGGAAATACTGCCCTTGAGCAGGAATTATCAGCAAAAGTTACATCATTGCAAGATGAAGTAGCAGACTTGAAACTAAAACTGGTAAGTATTGAGAAAATCATGCAACTTGTTCTTGCCTCTCTCAAATAATTCTGAGAATATAAAAATAATATCCTCCCAAGAAATGAGGTTGGGAGGATATGCTCTCTTTTATTTACCTAAAGACAAGATATTGGCAAGTAAACGGTAGGCTCCTGCTACGCCTGCTGGCAATTCGCGAAAAAACGACAGTCCAGTATAAGCATAATAACCTTTGCCATATTTGGCAATCAGCAAGCTACCCTTTTTGGGGCTTTCACCCGGATCATTGCACGAAAAAATAGGCTGGTATTTCTCATCCCACTGATTAGGAAAATACAATCCACGCTCCTGTACCCAATGGTCAAAGTCAGCAGCAGTCAATTTATTAGGAGTGTTTAGTACTGGGTGTTTGGGCGCAACAAAACTCATTTTTGCCTCTTCTACAGTTACTCTATCGCGTGAAAGTTTCAAAGGGTAAGGGCCTAGCTGCTTGGTCACTGTACGACGACTAGTATTGTATTGCACGACCATATTGCCTCCACTTTTCACATAGTCAAGCAACGTTTTTTGGTGAAACTTCATACGTTTTTTGGTATTATAAGCCCTAATACCTACCATTACAGCATCGTACTTTTTTAGGTTGGCTGCTGTAATATCTGCATCTTTTAGTAAATCTACCTTATAACCAATCTGACGCAACGACTCAGGCACTTTGTCGCCTGCTCCCATAATATACCCAATCAACTCCCCTTTTTTGGCAATTTTAAGTTTGGCAATTTTGGCTTTTGCCACCGGAAATATAGTTTGGATAGGAATATGAGGATAATCAATGGTGAGCAAACCATAAGTATAAACTTTGCCCCCTGCCGTTACTATTGCCTTTGCTACACCTTCAGACGCCTGAGCGGGAGGGGTTACTTTAAAGCTAATCTTTTGCTCTTGGTACTTCTCTTTCAGGTTTACTTCTGCCGATGTAGGGCTACTTTTCCAGCCTTTGGGCAATTGTAAAGCTACTTTCCCAACAAAATTGTGGGTATGTGCTTTTACCACCACCTCTATACTTTGGGCTTGACTGGTAAACAAATATACTGGATTGACAATATTGGCAGTCACTGGTGGCGTAATCTCTAAGGCACGGTAACGCTCTCCCCTTTGCGGGATCACCCACTTATGAAATACAGGAGCCATATCTGTCAACATCAAATCACCAACCTTAAAAGTAAACTTTACCGGAATGGCAGGCTTATTTTCAGGTAAACCAATCAATATTTGTTCTTTTACCTTAAACATCCCTTTATCGGCACGCTCGTGCAACCAATAAGGCTGAGAGTTTTGAGCATTGGCAGGGATGGTTACACTTAGCTTAATTCGTTCTAAACGATTATCCTTAAGCACTTTAGATACATTGTTTTCCGCAGATACAGCATCTATTTTTTGTAAAGTAACTGGATAGTCTGAACGCTTGATTATCTGCACATTTAACTGAACCTTGTCACCAGCAGCTACTCCATACACTGGACTAAGTGCCTCGTACCATACCCCTGCACACTGAAAAATCACATTTTTGAGTTCTTCCAACTTGGCCTGTACCAATGCCGACTGGGGTAGTTTTTGCATCAGTTTATAAGCTTTGGTCAAGGTAGGAATTATTTTGGCGGGGTTTTGCACATCAAACTCTTTATAGGCTTTTGCCAATATCGGGATTAACTTTTTGCCTCCTTTGACCCGCTTCCAGGTAACATCTATCCCCTCAAACAAATCGGCTTGTCCACCGCTTACTTTGTCACCATCTACATGTTCAAAGTATTCATATTGCACCCCACGACGTTTGGCAGACCCAAACCCCTGACTACGGTGCATACTACGACTTTCGGCAGCTATTTCGCCATAACCTTTACCTAACAATACATTGTATGTACCTGCGTCTACTTTGGGATATTTCGACATGTCAGGTTTTGTTTTTGCTCCAGTAAACCGCATATAATGACGATAGGTGTTCCAAACAACCCGCTTGGGTTTCCATACTTTTACATATTTCAATTGTTCAGGATATTTGGTAGGATCAGCAGCCAATTTGCTTATTTCGGCACCAAATACTGCTGAGGTCACATGGTGGCCATGATTGCGTTTGGTAAACTCATTGTGCGAAAAGCGGGTAATGATTACATCGGGCTGAAACTTACGGATAACCCATACCATATCAGCCTTTACTTTTTCCTTGTCCCATATCTGCTGGGTTTCCTCGGTATTCTTTGAGTAACCAAAGTCATTGGCACGGGTAAAAAACTGTTGTCCTCCATCAGTACGGCGAGCAGCCAATAGCTCCTGAGTGCGAATAACTCCCAACAATTCTCTTACCTCAGTACCTATCAGGTTTTGCCCTCCATCGCCACGTGTCAAGGCTAAGTAAGCCGTTCGGTACAACCGCCCTTTGGCAAGATAGGCAATCAAACGGGTGTTTTCGTCGTCTGGGTGAGCAGCAAGGTACATTGCGGTACCAGTTACTTGTAGCTTTTTGAGTGCCAGCTTTATTTCGGCAGCATTCATTTGGGGGCGAGGTTCTGCCAAAGATTGGGCTTTTGCCGTAAGGCAAGTACCAAAAACCAAGGTCAAAACCAGCAAAAACAAAGTATTAAGTTTTGCCATAAGAATATGTATTTTGAGTAATAGGGATATGCTTTGTTCAATGCAACTTTTCGTTGTTCAATAGCCACACTGTAGGTATTGTTACAAAAAAGTCACAAAAAAAGGGAAACTCTCATTTCCCCTCGCTAATATATCAATATATTCAAATTATTTCCACGCTTTCATTCCTTTAGAAAGACTTGGATCAATGGTGTTTTTGTAGAAGTTTTTCCAACCATTGCGTTTTTCCTTGGCGTATAGCTCTTTTACCTTTTTACCTAGTGTATAAGCTTCTTTTTTCTTGCCCATTTTAGCCATCAATTCGGCCTTCCACCAGGTGTTGATCATATTTTCGCCGCCCATAGCTACCGAAGCATCAATCATACCTTTGGCTAGTTTCAGGTCTTTTTCTTTGTCAGAGTTTAACACCACTTGGTAACCAGTATTCCCTAAATTGAACCAGTTTGCCTGACCAGCAAATTTCTTTACACTTGCCATCAAAGGTCCTTTTATGTCGCTTGTAAAAGAGAAAGAAGCTTCTATTTTTTCCCAGCGAAGATTCACAGTACCTTTACCGTTGGTACCAGCAGAAATATAATAAGTCAAACGCTCTCTGTTGCGTAAACCTTTAGTGACAGTAGCTTTAGTTCTTACTAATACATCGGCTTCCTTAAAACCAAAGGCACTTCCTTTAGTAGCCAGCATCCACTCCCAATTATTTGCGTCTTTGAGGTCGAGCATTAACACATAGTCTCCTTTTTTAATATTTTTACCGTTGATTTTCACATCATTGCTAAAAGAAATCTTTGTAGGAGTATTAGCACCAGCACGCCATACTTTGCCATATTTTTCGAGTCCTCCCCAAATAGTACGTCCTTTTACTGCCGGAGAAGAGTATACAACTTTTACATCGGTCAAGCCTACAGTTTGCATTACTTCAGCACCAGGGCTAGGCGCAGGTAGTTTGGGTTGAGCAATGGCCAATGTAGTGACAGACAAAAAGAAAATCGCTGAAAACAATAAGCGTAGGTGATTCTTCATAAGATTACAGAATTAGATGTTTGTTTTGTTTTTTTAAGTTGAAGTCTCAAAGATATTAGTTTGTATAAAGATCCCCTGTTACTGAGTAGTTATTGAGTTGTTAAAGTAGTGTTAAAGGGGGCTTTTGAGGAATTTTAAAGGAAATAGTACTTGCTTTAGTTTATATGCCCATTTTATACACAAACGCTCACAAAAAGTTAGCAAAATCTGTTTGGGTTTTGTATTTTTGCTAAACATTGATAGGCAAACTTTATAAATACTCATATTGTTGTCAATGTACCTCACTTTTATACACTGGACTATCACTAAAACCTTGGGTAATTGCATGGAGCAGCCAAAAGAAAATGCCGATTCGACTGATACCCCTGTCAAAGACACTTCTATGATCAATGTGGTATGGTTTAAACGCGATTTGCGTCTCGAAGACCACGCCCCACTCAAAGCTGCTATCGAAGTGGGTTTACCTGTTTTACTTGTGTATGTTTTTGAACCCTCTTTGCAACAAAGCCCTGACTGGAACATACGCCATTGGCAATTTGTGTATCAATCTATAGAAGACCTCAATTTTGAACTGGAAGACTATCAAGTCAAGCTTCATTGCTTCCATGCTGAAGTCCCTGATGTATTCGAGTATATATTAAAAACCCACCAAATTGACAAAGTTTTTTCGCATCAGGAAACAGGCATTCGGTTGACTTATGACCGTGACCGTCAAATGCAACAGTTTTTTGAACAAAAAGACATAGAGTGGCAAGAGTTTGAACAAAACGGCATACAAAGGGGCAGGAAAAATCGTCGAGGTTGGGCACAAGATTGGCAAATATTCATGAAAGAACCACTGGCTACGCCCAACTTAGCCCAATTAAAGGCTATGCCTTACGAAGTGACCGATTTTGCTTTTTTGTTTGATTATGTGACCGGACAAAAAATTCACCTTTACTCCAAAAACTACCAACCAGTAGGCATGCGCAGTGCCCAAAAATACCTCAAAGCATTTGGCAAAAAATGCATTGTACAATATACTACCCAACATAAACAACCTGCATTAAGCAACCAAAGTAATAGCCATTTATCACCTTATTTAGCATGGGGAAACCTGAGTGTACGGCAAGTATACCAGCATTGCCAACAGTTGATGATAGACTCACCTCATCGAGCCAACTTCGAGACATACCTGCATCATTTGCGCATGCATTGTCAATGCATACAAAAATTTGAAATGGAAGATTACCTGGAGTTTGAGGCAGGGAACGAGGCGTACCTACAATTGGAACAAAATCACAAAAATGACCTCTTGGAGGCTTGGAAAAATGGGCAAACAGGTTTTCCTTTGGTGGATGCAAGCATGCGTTGTATACGCCAAACAGGGTATCTAAACTTCCAAATGCGCTCATTAATCGTGTCTTTTCTTACCCACCATTTGTGGCAATCATGGCACACTGGTGTACATTACCTTGGCCAACAGTTTTTAGACTATGAACCAGGAGTACACTTTGTTCGCTTTCAGGCGCAAGCGGGAGCTGTAGATACCCATAAGGTAAAAATTTTGAACCCAATAAAAGTCTCTAAAAAGTGTGACCCTAAAGCCCAGTTTATAAAAAAATGGGTACCTGAGCTTAAAAACATTCCAGCAGGGCTCATTCACGATTTGAGCAAGATGACTACCATTGAACAAATTTTTTATAAATGTACTATTGGTCAAGATTATCCTGCCCCTATAATAAATATCAATGCTACGCATCCACACGCCAAAGCTGCACTTGAAGCATTAAAAAAAAATGAGGAAAAAATGATTCACTCCATAGAGTTAGTCAAGGAACAACCATCTGTTGATTATTCCCCATTGAAAGATTCCACCAACAAAGCAGTAATATTTTCTGACAAGCACCAGAGGCTTACCATTCATAACTAATTAATATACTGTGGCTTCTTGCTTGCGATTGGCATATACCAGGCGGTAAAAACGTAAGGTGAGAAAAATAGCGGAGACAGTAAGCCCTAATAGTAGCCCTACCCACATACCTTCTACACCCCAATTGAAGTGAAAGCACAAGACATAACCCACTGGCAAAGCAATGAACCAATAAGATACCAAGGTGATGACAGTGGGTAGGTTTACATCGCCTATGCCTCGTAACACCCCCAAACCTACTACCTGAATGCCATCTGACAATTGAAAAAAGCCTGCAATGATCATTAACGAAGCGGCTATATTGATTACCTGTTGATCGTCTATGTATACTTTTACCAAAAAGTAATTGAACGAAATAAACAACAAACAAGTAATGCTCATAAATATAAATACTAACATAAAAGCACTGGTGCCTGCCCTGAATATCCGAGCTGGACTTTCTTCTCCGGCGGCGTTGCCTACCCTGATAGAACCCGCCACCCCTAACCCAGTAGCTGCCATATACGTAACCGCGGCAAGGTTGAGCGCTATTTGATGGGCTGCCAATGGTTTGGCACCCAGCCAACCTACCATAATTGCCGCCCCAGCAAAAGCTGACACCTCAAAAAAGTGCTGAAAACCAGCCGGCAAGCCTTGTTGAAGTATGATTTTAGTTTGTGAATAAGTGGCTTTAAATAGGGTAAATGTACGTAGAAAAGGGCGAAAACGTGGTTTGGTAAACACATACCAAAACATACCTACAGCCATTAACGCACGAGTAATCAAAGTAGCATACCCTGCTCCAGCCAACCCTAATGCGGGTGCACCAAACTTCCCATAAATAAGCACATAGTTCAAACAAACATTTACTGCTGCACTGGCATAGGTCACATACATGGCAGGTTTGGTAGCTGATATGCCTTCGGCAAAATGTTTGGCTACCATAAACAACATCATAGGAATGGCCGAAAAGGCAATGATGATCAAATACTCGATGGCAAGTGGTACTACCTTTTCAGGTTGAGCAAATATGTCAAAATAAGATACCAGCAAGTAGCTAATACCAACAAACAATACCCCAAAAGTAAAGGCTACTTTGATACCTGCAGAAAATAGAGCCCCACAAGCATCTTTGTCTTGTTTGCCGTGGCGAGTAGCTACAAGCGGGGTTACTATAGAAATAGTGCCTAACCCAAATATGGTAAGCATAAAAAATATGGCATTGGCTATAGAAGAAGCTGCCAAAGGCACTGCACCTAGTTGCCCTACCATTACATTATCTATCAACGACATGAGCATTACCCCTACCTGCCCTATCATAATAGGATAACTTAGCCTAAGGGTAGCTGCCAAATCTTTACGGTATGCCTGATAATATGCCCGTATCTTTTTGATTTTAAGCATTCTTAAATTAGTGATCTATTGTGTCAAAAAATTCCACAAAGCTACTAAAAACCCCTTGCATAGCCGATGGCTTTGCCAAATCTTTTCTCGGTTTCTCAATAAATTGTACTACATTTGACCCTCACAGAAAACAGGGGGAAAGGTAGTTTTATTGCAGTAATTAACCATCAAGCCAACCAAAACTTCTGTTCTTATCAATATTTGTATCACTTTATTGGGTACTGGCTAACCAAAGCCTCATGTGTCTGACCCAATCACATTACTTAAAAAAAACCAACACCTTATGTCTACATATAGTGCAGAACTCAAACGAGTAACTACTCACTCGCTTCAGGAAATGAAAACCTTAGGCGAAAAAATATCTATGCTTACCGCTTACGACTACTCTCTGGCAAAAATTGTAGATGGCGCTGGAGTAGATGTTATTTTAGTAGGTGACTCCGCATCTAACGTAATGGCAGGACACGAAACTACCTTGCCTATTACACTTGATCAAATGATTTACCATGCATCGGCGGTAGTAAGAGCTGCCAAACGTGCCCTGATTGTAGTTGACTTACCTTTTGGCTCTTACCAAGGTAACTCTGAGGAGGCTTTACGCTCAGCTATTCGTATTATGAAAGAATCGGGCGCCCACGCAGTAAAACTGGAAGGTGGTGCCGAAATCAAGGAATCGGTAACGAGGGTATTAAGTGCTGGTGTACCAGTAATGGGACACTTGGGGCTTACTCCTCAGTCTATTTATAAATTTGGAACGTATACCGTGCGCGCCAAGGAAGAAGAAGAAGCTGCCAAACTTATTCAAGATGCCCTTGTTTTACAAGAGTGCGGCTGTTTTGGAATAGTACTGGAAAAAATACCGGCTCCGCTTGCCAAAAAAGTATCTGAGTCTTTGAAAGTTCCTACCATTGGTATTGGAGCCGGGGTTGATACCGACGGACAAGTATTGGTACTACAAGATATGCTGGGAATAAATAAAGACTTCAAACCGCGTTTTTTACGTCGTTATGCCGACTTACACTCTGTAATTACGGGGTCTATTCAAAATTATGTGAGCGATATTAAGAAAAAAGACTTCCCTAACGAGAAAGAAAGCTATTGGAATAAAAAATAAATTTCTGTAATTTAGATTTGCAAAACAACTTCGGTTATTTATAAGGAATGGTGTAAAAATAAAGTTCTATAGTAACGCCAAAATATTTTGTTGGCAGGATAGGCAGGGCAATATCCAGTGGATGTTGAGCCCGCCCTGCGGGACGGCGGCATAGCAGCGCTACGTCAAGTTTTTTTAACGAATTCTGTCAGCGAAAGATGACGTTAAAAATGTAAATTTATTTTGGTACTATTCCTAAGGAATGTATAAATCGTACAATTATGGAAACGCTTGCGAATCAAGATGAAAAAATGAAAATTGCTGAGTACTGGATTACAGGGGCCATTACTGCCCCAAGTGAAGTACAAGGTAAATTGAAGCGAATGAAGGAACTTCAACAACAAATAGAAGCTTTGCAAAATAAAAAGCTTCACTTGGTAGAAGAAATTATTCAAGAAGCAGAACAATTTTAATTAAGGTATTACTCGGTTTCTTTTCCATATAATCAACACCTTCTCAAAAACCCTCGTGGTGGTCTGAAAAGGTGTTTTTGTTTATTAGCCCATTATCTCAACCACTCTAACAAAGCCCAATCGTTTCGAGCAAGACGCATTTCATCTTCCAACATAAGCAAATGATGTTCGATTTGTTGAGAATTTTGCTCTTTGAGGTGTTCGAGGGCATCTTGGCTCAAAGCCGAAACGGTTTCGTGTCTGCGTTGCAAACTATATTGTAAGTTATCAATGAGGGCAGTTAATTGCACTTTAGCATCGTTTTGTAACGATATACTTTGACTATTCAATGAGGGTTGTGTACCTTGCATTGTTCGTGTTGTTTAACGTGAATAAAAGCCAATGGGGACAGGTCTCAAACTATCCCATTGGCTACTTTTTCACCCGAAAAAGTGATACAAATATAGTAGAAAAGAGGCAAAAGTCTTAATTTAACGTCCATTTATTTACAAGCATACCCATATTTTTTTAATACAGGAAGCAGTTTACCTGTTGTCTTTTGTGACAAAGGACGTTGTTCTAAAAAAATTTTACTCAAATAACTACTTGAGAGTCCTGCTTCTTGTCCTACCCCATTGACACTCAACGAAGGGCGTTCATCAAAAAATTGCTTCAATTCTTCTATAGTCATATTCTTTCATGGCATTGGTTCGCCTTAAATATAATAAATTTATTGGACAACGCTTGCTAACGAAATACCGCAACCATTACGAAATAACGTATAAAAACTACTGTTTTGTAACGCTTCCATTTTTGATAAAACAGAAAAATGAAAATTTATTTCACTGACTATCAACTACTTAAAAAATATTTTTTAAGCAAAAATGCTTTTGGTCTTTCGTTTGAATATATAGTAATCAAAGATATTTAATAAGCTTTGTGGTTAGGAAAGAAAAACGAGATTCTGTTAGGGTCTCGTTTTTTACTTTAGTGCCTTTCTGAAATGCTCTCCTGTTTCACTGTGTATGACCAACCCACTCCAACAAATCTTACAAAAGTCGTTTATTAGGTTTCGAATGGCATTGCTCAGGTCACCCTGCGGTAAGGCCTTCTCGGAGGGTAGGCGCCAGCCTGACCAATAAGCCTGGCTATTCCGGCGAATAACGGAACAATTACCAACCAAGAAATTCTTACAAAAGTCGTTTATCAGGTTTCGAATAGCATTGCTCAGGTCACCCTGTGGTAAGACCTTTGCGGAGGGTAGTACTGGTGTTGTTTTCTAAATGATGGAGCAAGCATTCCGATAAACGATTACACATGAGGGCAATCACATTACCCCTACTAACGAAATACCGCAACCATTACGAAATAACGTATAAAAACTACTGTTTTGTAACGCTTCCATTTTTGATAAAACAGAAAAATGAAAATTTATTTCACTGACTATCAACTACTTAAAAAATATTTTTTAAGCAAAAATGCTTTTGGTCTTTCGTTTGAATATATAGTAATCAAAGATATTTAATAAGCTTTGTGGTTAGGAAAGAAAAACGAGATTCTGTTAGGGTCTCGTTTTTTACTTTAGTGCCTTTCTGAAATGCTCTCCTGTTTCACTGTGTATGACCAACCCACTCCAACAAATCTTACAAAAGTCGTTTATTAGGTTTCGAATGGCATTGCTCAGGTCACCCTGCGGTAAGGCCTTCTCGGAGGGTAGGCGCCAGCCTGACCAATAAGCCTGGCTATTCCGGCGAATAACGGAACAATTGCCAACCAAGAAATTCTTACAAAAGTCGTTTATCAGGTTTCGAATAGCATTGCTCAGGTCACCCTGTGGTAAGACCTTTGCGGAGGGTAGTACTGGTGTTGTTTTCTAAATGATGGAGCAAGCATTCCGATAAACGATTACACATGAGGGCAATCACATTACCCCTACTAACGAAATACCGCAATCATTACGAAATAACGTATAAAAACCGCTATTTTGCACCTCTTTCACTTTCGATAAAACAGAAAATTTAAATTTTATTTCACTGACTACCAACTACTTAAAAAATATTTTTTAAGCAAAAATGCTTTTGGTCTTTCGTTTGAATATATAGTAACCAAAGATATTTAATAAGCTTTGTGGTTAGGAAAGAAAAACGAGATTCTACTAGGGTCTCGTTTTTTACTTTAGTGCCTTTCTGAAATGCTCTCCTGTTTTATCTGTGTATGACCAATCCACTCCAACAAGTCTTACAAAAGTCGTTTATTAGGTTTCGAATAGCATTGCTCAGATCACCCTGCGGTAAGACCTTCGCGGAGCGTAGTACTGGTGTTGTTTTCTAAATGATGTAGCAAGCATTCCGATAAACGATTACACATGAGGGCAATCACATTACCCCTACTAACGAAATAACGCAATCATTACGAGATAACGTATAAAAACCGCTATTTTGCACCTCTTTCACTTTCGATAAAACAGAAAATTTAAATTTTATTTCACTGACTACCAACTACTTACAAAATAGTTTTTAAGCAAAAACGCTTTTGGTCTTTCGTTTGAATATATATTAATCAAAGATATTTAATAAGCTTTGTGGTTAGGAAAGAAAAACGAGATTCTGTTAGGGTCTCGTTTTTTACTTTAGTACTCTTCCACAAATATAAAAACCCTGCTCAACTCAATGAACAGGGCCTGTTTATAAGGTGTCAGTAAAAGAAATGCCTATTTATCGCTCTTCTTAAACTCTTCCATAGTTTTTACTTTAATCTCTCCTATTTTGGCTTTTGCCAATCGGTCATTCATACTTTTCAGCTCTTTACTTTTAATCTTCAACATACGCTGATAAGCAGCTTCTACCTTTTTCTCCAATACATCAACACGTTGCAGTTGGTCTTTTGACGGACGACCACTGTAGCCGCTAATTTCGCCATACAATGCTGCTAACTTTTCGTTCAAACGTTCTTCAGCACTGTCTGTATAATTGTCGCCACTGGTAATCACCAACTCACTGTTAAACTTGGCCATTTCATTTGACATTGCCTTGAGCTTTTTCACCAAACGTTTGTTGCCTTTTGCCTCGTTTTTAGCTTTAGCAGTGGCATCTTTCATAATCGTTTGTACTACATTGGCAGTATATGCCAACTTTTCTATCAGGTTGTACAAACGCATCGTAGTTTGTTGGTAAGCCTTGCGGTCTGCTGCGGTGTAAGGTGAATTGGGGTCTGTTTTTACCTCTATAGTCGTTTCAAACTTGTCTTTGCCTTTGGTTAGCTTTACTGTATAAGTACCTTCGGGCAATAATGGACCATTGAATGCCCCAAAAGTAAAGGTTTTGGCCTTGGGCGTTTTCGGAGCCTTCAGACGAGGATTCCAGTATACCACATTGAGCCCTGCACTTTTAGCTGCAGGCACAGTACTCACTTTATTACCTTTAGCGTCAAATATCTCTATTTTCATAGAACCAAAAATGTGGCGTTTTTTCTGAAAATAGATGATTTTTCCAGCAGGGTTAGGGTTTTCACCCACAAACTCGGCTGCTCCAGGAAACTCTTGCCCTCCACCCAAAGAGCGGATGATGATAGGCTTAGACTTTAGAAAGTAAAGTTTTTTACTAGCTATTTCAGGAGTTATTTTTCGCAAAGGAGAAATATCATCTATAATAATAATACCCCGTCCGTGCGTACCCATTACCAGGTCATCTTCGTCGGCTTGTAATACCATATCACGAATGCTTACCATAGGCAAATTGTTTTTAAAACGTGACCAATTCTTGCCTTGATCTATGCTTATATACAAGCCCAGCTCAGTACCCAAAAATAATAAATCACGGCTTTTCAGGTCTTCACGAATCACATGGGCATAGCCTTTAATATCAGCTGTAGCAAGCGGCTTCCAGGTTTTACCCCCATCGGTCGTTTGGTATACATACGCTTTTTTGTCTCCAGTACGATGTCCGTCAAAAGTAGCATACGCTGTGTTTTTATCAAAACGACTGGCTTCTACACTACTACACCAAGTGTTTTTGGGTAACCCCTTAATATTAGGTGTAGTGTTCATCCAGTTTTTACCACCATCTGTAGTCACCTGTAGGTGACCATCATCAGTGCCTACCCATATCACTTTTTCGTCCAGTACCGATTCGCTAATTGTAAAAATAGTAGTATTGGTTTCGGCAGCCGATACGTCGGGTGTAAGCCCACCCGATGCACGTCGTTGTCGTTTGGGGCTATTGGTAGTTAAATCAGGCGAGATTTTTTTCCACGATTCACCATTGTCATTTGAAATGTGCAAAAACTGGCTCCCCATATACAACCTATTGGGGTTGTGTACACTTAATATGGCAGGTGTGTTCCAGTTAAAACGATATTTAGGATCGTTTTGCTGAGGCATTGGAGTAATAGTCTTTCGTTGCCCAGAACTTAGGTTATAACGCCACATTTTACCCCCTTGCATTTCGCAGTATACCAGGTTTTTGTTTTTAGGATGACGCATTGCAACAAAACCATCACCCCCTCCCAGGTTACTCCAGTCACGATTTTGCACGCCATTAGACGAGCGAGAAGGACCTACCCAACTCCCATTGTCTTGCAAGCCTCCGTACACATTATAAGGGCGCTCATTGTCTACGCTTACGCGGTAAAACTGAGAGATTGGAAGGTTTTTCAAGTGCATAAAAAACATTCCATCATCAAACGACTGATACACGCCACCATCAGTGCCTACCAATATGTTCTTAGTATTTTGTGGATTTACCCACACTGCGTGCATGTCAGAGTGTACACCACTGCCCACCGTACGGAAACGCTTGCCACCATCTTTACTTATAATGAGGTTTAGCCCCATTTTAAAGACTTTATTTTCGTCTTTTGGGTCTACCACCAAGCGAGCAAAATAAAAAGGACGTACTACTACCCCAAAATCAGTATTAATCAGCTTCCAGTTAGCGCCACCATCGGTAGACTTATACAAACCATTTTTTGCTCTCTTTTCTGACTCTACAGTAGCATACACTATATTTGGTTTAGAAGGAGCCGATTGTACAGCCATACGCCCCAATATGCCTTTAGGAAAACCATTGTGGATTTTTTTCCAGGTTTTGCCTCCATCGGTTGTTTTATACAAGGCACTGCCTTTGCCACCAGACTCAAAAAAGTCAGGAGAGCGACGAAACTGCCACATAGAAGCATAAATTACCTCTGGGTTTTTGGCGTCCATTGCCATATCAGCCAATCCAGTATTTTCGTCTACATATAACAACTGTTTCCAAGTTTTGCCTCCATCTTCGGTTTTATACACTCCACGGGTTTTGTGTGCATCCCACAAATGCCCCAATACTCCCACATACACAATATCAGAGTTTTTGGGGTGTACAATAATCTCGCTGATACGTTCTGAGTCTTTAAACCCCATCAACTTCCAGTTTTTACCTCCATCGTTAGTCTTATACAAACCTGTACCCACCGATACACTATTGCGTACCCAAGGCTCGCCAGTACCTACCCAAATAGTTTTAGGGTTTTGCTGGTCAACAGTTACCTTACCTATAGATTGTGAGTGCTTGTCGAAAACAGGACGAAAGTTAACACCTCCACTGGTGGTTTTCCATACTCCGCCGCCCGCCGTACCTACATAAAAAGTTTTAGGGTCACTGTTTACCCCATCAATATCACTTACCCGCCCACTCATTACTGCTGGTCCGATATGACGCGCTTGCATCGTTCCAAATATTTTACCTCCTTTAAGCGGCTTTTTGGTTTGGGCGTAGGTAGTAATCATTCCAGCCCATAGCACTCCACACCAAACAAGCATTGCCCACTTGGTTTTTTGTATGATATTCATTTCAGAGAAGTTTAAGTTTCTTTTTTCAAAAAAAATGTCAGGCAACCAAGTATGCCTTCGCTACTTCATTGCCTGACAATTGTTATTTATATTATATCTACTGCTCCGTTTGACAACATCAAATACCTCATTGCTTTTCAGAAAATGTAAATATTTTATTAGAGATTTTTTCATTTACCTGAACGCTGTCAAACTGCATTTTGGCAATTACTTTTCCATCGATACGCTCTTCCATATAGTGGGCAATCATATAACCCTCCACTTCTTTGAAATCGCTTTGGTAAGTTTCTTTTTCTACCAATACATCAGGCTTCATTGGGTGTACCGACTTGCCTCTTACCATAATCAAAACCCCTGAATCTGTATCCAAAAAGAAAGCCTTTACCTGTTGGTCTTTTCTCACCACTTTTATTTTATAACAAGTAGTGCCTTCTACCTCTTCGGTACCTTCCAAGGTTGCCTTGTGTCCTTTTTTAGCGGCATTGATAAACTCATAGTCAAAGTCAGCATCTATGATTGTACTTGTTTTTGCGGCGCCTGCCATATACTGAGGTTTATCACTGCCTCCTGGAAAAGGGTAAATTTTCCAGGCATTGACCCCATCATACGCATTGACCAGAGTTTTGCCCTGTATAGTCACCTCCACCTTAAAAAAATGAGGTGCTTTTCGATATACTTGAGTCGCAAACTCCATCCCTCCCATGGTAGTTGTACCTTTGAGTACCATAGAGGTAAGCTTTGACTTCGAAGTAGTTTGCACACTCTTTTGGTGCAATGCAATGACCTCTTTGAGTGTTTGGGCATAAGTCAATTGTGCCACCAGGCAATAA
The DNA here is from genome assembly GCF_000169175.1 of Microscilla marina ATCC 23134. NCBI lineage: Bacteria > Pseudomonadati > Bacteroidota > Cytophagia > Cytophagales > Microscillaceae > Microscilla > Microscilla marina. Next base: position 235,567 of record NZ_AAWS01000004.1, on the reverse strand, counting down.
ACTCCCAATAAAATTCCACGAATAACCCAGGTATGTTTTTTCATTATTGTAGTGTGTATCTAATGATTTAATCTATCACTAAAACTACCAATGAAAACACTTCCCCGCCATTGTAAGTGGGTAAACCTGCCAATAAAAGGAGCAAGTAGCTGATTAAAGGGAGTCAAATGTTTATTGAGTGTTTATTTTATTTCTTTTTGGGGAAAGAAAACAAGCTCTTATCAATCTTAGAATTCAACGTAATCTTATCCATAGTAACTGTAAACGTGTTGGTACCCATCTTTTGAGTCAAAGCATGAGGTATCATCAAACCACCTACTTCTTTGTAGTCACTCATAAAAGAGTCTATTTGGGTACCTTTAGAAGGCCCTTGTTTTACGGTAGTTCGTTGCATTAATAATACATTGCTTTCGGTGTCAAAAAACAAGTACTCTACGTCGCCATTCTTTTTGGTTAACTTTAGCTTGTTACACTCAGTACCTTCTATCTCTTCTTTACCATCAAGCACTATCTTATGCCCTTTGGTCTTATAATTAAGGTAAGCAGGCTCGAACATATCTTCGGCTAACTCTTTGGCTTGTTCTTCGGGCAATTTTACCGTTTTGCCAGCAATAGGGTTAGACGCCCAGGCATCTTTGCCGTCATAAGCACGTTGTACTATAGTTTTGCCCTGAAACACCATTTCCATACGCTGAAAATTAGGACGTTGGTTATACATTTTTACCGGAAATTGCTGCCCTTGCGCCTCTACTTTTCCCTCCATAATCATCGAGTTCAGTTTATTCCATTTGGCTTTTCCTCCAGTATTTTCAAAATAACTATTCAATATTTTGTCTACTGTTTGGGCTTGCACACAAACTCCGGCATTTATCAGCAACAAGGCTATTAATAAAGAAAAATATTTTTTCATTAGAGTAATTTAAGTTTTATAAAATGGGTTTGATTGGTGTTAAATATCTGAAAGATTAGTCACACTTGGTTAATTATTATTACAGTTTCATCAAAAAAAATCAAATAAGCCTCAACCTTACACTACTTCCAAAAGATATTTTTTGAGTTTCAGAGAAGTTTTTATAAATTTGAATGATCGTTCAATAAATAATTGTGCGACTATCAGAAAAATCACTTTATATTAAATGTTATGTCTAAGAATACTGACGTAAAGAAGGAGATGATATCTACCTGTCTGGAAGTATTTCGAAAAGACGGTTATTACAATACAGGTATTAAAAAGCTGGCAGAAGCTTGCGGCATTAAACAATCGTTGTTTTACTATTACTTTAAAAGTAAAGAACACTTGCTGGAAGAAATACTAAAAGCAGTACATGGGTATTTTAACCGTAAGGTGTTTTGTATTGCTTATCAAGAAGATAAACCAGTACGTGAACGACTCAACGAAATGGTAGAGATCACCAGAGATGTCTTCTTAAGAGCCGAAGGTGGCTGTATTATGGCAAACACGGTATTAGAGATGGTACAAGATCAACCACAGTTTATCCCGGTTATACGTGCCTTTTTTGATGATTGGATTGCCGCCAATGCCCATTTGCTCAAAGAAAAATATGTAGAAGCCATTGCCATAGAAAAAGCTGAACAAGCAGTGCAGGATGTAGAGGGTGGCATTATGTTGATGAGGCTCTATAACGATCCCAAGTATTTTTTTAAAGCCCTTGACAGGGGAGCGAGGTTACTCGATTAGCCCATAAGTAAGCCATGATTGTTAAATTGTTTTTTAGAACTTGGAGACAAATAGCAGTTTGACAATTATTTTTTGCATTAAAAATTGAATGACTGTTCAATAAATTTATTTACAAAATATACCCATAAGTGTAAAATTGTTGAAAAACCTGAAAGAAAGCACAGAGTAAGAACAATAAAGCTTATATATTTTTTAATGACTATTCAATAAATTAATATGACAAAGCCTAATAGATTACAACGCGCGGTAAAAAAGCTGGAAAGCTACCCTAAATCCTGGTACAAACCTTTGCTTTCCTGGACTATAGGGCGCACTGTGCCATTTGTAGGAACGGCTGGAATCAGGTTTGAAAAAATGACCACTGAAGAGGTAATAATTACGCTCAAGAACCGCAAGAAAGTTCGCAATCATATCAAACAAATACATGCCGCAGCTACTGCACTACTTGCCGAAACTGCTACAGGAATGATGGTAGGCATGAACCTGCCGGATGACAAACTGCCTTTGATGAAAACAATGAAGGTAAATTATGTAAAACGATCGCAAGGCGCAATGAAAGCAATTGCGACACTTACCCCCGAACAAAGACAATTGCTACACAGCGAAGACAAAGGGGAGGTATTGGTAAAAGTGGTGGTAACTGATGAGGCAGGGGTGGTACCTGTAGAATGTGAGATGTTGTGGGCATGGATTCCTAAAAATAAGAAAAAACCTGCGATGGAAACAGCTAAGTAAATAGCAACAAGTAATTAAAAGTCAAAAACGGCTATTGGCTTAAGCTCATAAGAATGAATAACCAATCAACAAAACACAATATACTATGATGAACACAACTGTCAGTCATCGGGAGTTTTTGACTACTCAAGTACCCAACATACTCCAAAACCTTCAAGTAGATGCAACCCCTCAGTGGGGTATGATGACTGCCCAACACATGCTCGAACACTTGGCTAAAATCACTAAAGCAAGTGTCAAACAATACGGCGCTCCACCTGCTGAACCTACCGAAGGACAACTCAAGTTTAAGGCTTTTGTCAATGAAGGGGAGTTTAAAAAGAATGATACAAAGACAGGTAAACTGGAAGGTCTGCACTATGCTACTTTTGACGAAGCCCGTGAAGCAGCGATTGAGGCTATAGAATGGTTCTATCAGGCTTTTGCACAAAACCCTGACTTACAACCTTATAATCCAACTATGGGGGCATTGTCTTTTGACGAATTACAACGATTGCACAACAAACACTACCGTCATCATTTGAAGCAATTTGACTTGATGTAAAATAAAACCAACAATATTCATTCACACACAACACTGATGCAAGAATTAAAAATAACAACCCCTGATGGCCACCCGCTTGCGGTTACATCGTTTAACCCGGCAGGCGCTCCTAAAGCGGTGGTAATGATTAACTCCGCAATGGGAGTACTCAGACAGTACTATAATAAGTTTGCTGCATTTTTGGCAAATGAAGGGTTTCAAGTATACAGTTACGACTATCGTGGCATTGGTGGGTCAAGCCCAAAATCGTTGCGAGGTTTTGAGGCAAGTATTCACCAGTGGGGCATTGTAGATGTCAATACAATGATCGAATACGCCACTGTACAACACCCCAATTTGCCGCTCACTGCTATAGGACACAGTGTAGGTGGGCAAGCATTAGGGTTGGCTCCTTCTTGCCAAAAGGTACAGGCAATTATGCTGGTAGCTTCGCAAGTGGGCAACTGGGCTTACTGGGATAAAGGCAGGACTAAACTTAAGTTTTTCTGGAAGTATATGCTTCCCTACCTGGCTAAGTTGTTTGGTTATTTTCCGGCAAAAAAACTGGGGATGTTTGAAAACCTGCCCAAAGGAGTGGCAATAGAGTGGAGCCAATGGGGAAGCCATCCCGATTACTTGTTTGCGTATGATTTTGAAGTACCCAAGCAACACAGCGAACTGGAAGTACCCTTGCTTTCGTGGAGTTTTACCGATGATGGATATGCCCCAATCAGGGCAGTAAAAGCATTGCTCAACCGCTACAACAAAGCGGATATTACGCATCGTCACCTGGCTCCTCAGGATTTAGGTGTCAATCGAATTGATCATTTTGGCTTTTTCAGAGAAAAATTTAAGGATTCGCTTTGGGCTGACAGTGTAGAATGGCTCAATGCTCAGGTAGTAATTCAGGCATAATACATCCATCATTTGATGGGAAAATCATAAATAAAGGATTCTCTTCAACCAGTGAGGTTAATTTTAAGCCTCGGAAAGTAAGGCATATATAAATTTAAGAGAATGAGAACAGATCATGCATTAGAGGCATACTTAACACCTGCGGAGTTTATTGATAGCAATAACCCGGCAGTGATTGATTATGCACATCAGGTAACCAATGGGTTGAAATATGACACCGAAAAAGCTGTAGAGCTTTTTTATGCGGTGCGCGACGATTTTAAATTTGATTTAGGACATATAGACCTGCACCCAAGTAAACTCAAAGCCAGTGCTTTGGTAAAACGTGGGGTAGGCACCGACATAGAAAAAAGTACTTTGTTGGCGGCAGCAGCAAGGGCAGTAGGCATACCAAGTCGGGTAAGCTTTGCCAATTTGCGTAGTAACCTTACCGCCGAACAGCTTGGAAATGTATTACAGTCTGACATGCTGGTTTTTCATAGTTATGTAGAGCTATGGATGGGCAATCATTGGGTAAAACTCTCTCCTGCTTTTAACCGGGAGGCTTGCGACTACCTGGATTTGCCTCCGCTGGACTTTGGTATTGCAGAAGAGAAGCTGTTTAAAAAACATCATCGACGCAAGCACAAGTATTTGAAATATGTACACGATTATGGCGATTTCGCTGACTTGCCTTATGACTTGTACATTAGTGAGTTGAGAAAGTATTACCCGCATTTATTCAAAATAGTAGATGAAACAACCAAACCTTTTAAGTTTGATCTTCAGTTTTTGGAAGGGTGGGTTTAAGGTTTTGAGGTTGGTTAAACGGCCTCATTTTGTGTATAAATTGTAAATTTTGTAAAAAACGGCTCATTTTATGGGTCGTTTTTTTGCTTATATTGCCAATTATGGAGCACACTGACAAACTTTTACAATTGCTCAACTCAACAGACGAAAAGTCGGTGGCAGTGGGGCTGGAAATATTAAAAGGGCGTTCAGGCTTTGATCAATACCTGGCAGATTATGCTACTTTATATGAGTGTTTCTTAGGTGTTAGGCCTGTTCCACTTACAGCCGCCCATTTGGTAATTTTTAATCAACCAGCATTGCGTAGGTTTGGGCATCAAGTGGTGTTGCCACCCGAGATCGTACGCTTGCAAAAATTACAATCACTTACTTTGTATAATACTGATATACAGGCATTACCATCCGAAATTGGGCAACTGACACAATTGAATGAGTTGAAGTTAAACTTTAATGCTTTGCAACAAATACCCTCCGAAATTAGTGACTTAGCCCAACTACAAATACTTTGGTTGCATCATAACCAGCTTGTTCAACTTCCTAAAAGCATTGGTAAACTCCAGGCATTACAAGAGTTAGACTTAAGTGCCAATCAACTTCAGACCCTGCCCGAAGAAGTAGGACAACTGCACCAACTCAAAGAACTAAGTTTGGAAGGAAACCAACTTACTCGCCTCCCTTCGTCTATTGGTCATCTTCCACACCTCCACCAGCTTTACCTCAGTCGTAACCCCCTGCCCTTAGATACAATTGAACAATTGCGTAAAGCATTGCCTGGTTGTGAAGTGTTTTTTTAGTCCCAAACCCAAAACTATCACGATTTTTGCTTGTGATTGAGGTTGGTGTTATGCAACTCAGTCTTTTTTTTAAAAAAATTTTACCCCTCAGCCAACCATTTTAACCTCCTTTAGTGTATTGGTTTTGAAACTTGAGAAAATTTGAACCCACCAGAAAAACATATTCAGGAATTGGTCGATGGGTGTAGGAAAAAAAATGTGCAATCACAGGAACAACTGTACAAGCACTTTTATGCCTATGCCTTAAGCGTTTGTATGCGCTATACTGCCAACTATGACGAAGCCATGGAGGTGCTGAATGATGGTTTTATGAGAATTTTTAAAAAAATAAAACTATACAATTCTGCTTATCCATTCAAATCGTGGCTACGTCGCATTATGATCAATATTGCGCTCAACAACCAGAAGAAATACCTGAAACATAAACAAGGTCAGGAGATAGAACAAGCATCAGACAAACATGCAGTAGACGATACTTATAGTCAATTGCAATACAAAGAGCTGGTTGCATTGATTCAACTCCTTTCACCTGGTTACCGCGCAGTGTTTAACTTATATGTAATTGATGGATATACTCATGAAGAAATAGCTGAAATGCTCAAAATTTCGGTGGGTACGTCCAAGTCAAATTTATCAAAAGCCAGAGCCAACTTAAGAAAGTTGCTCAGAGAAAATTACAAGGATGAATATACAAGATATGCCCGATAATGATTTGGACGAATTGTTTAAAACGGCTGTCGATAATGTACAGTATGAATTTAAGCAAGAAGCCTGGCAAAGCATGCGTAAGCAAATGAAGCGAAGCAATGCCAAGCGTAGGGGTATGTATTGGCTTGGTGGATTGTTGTTGGTGTTATTGGCAATTATTTTTGTAAACTATTATGTATTGCAGCCTGTCAAACAAGAGGCAGTTGCTCCTGCCAAAACAGACCATAACATTGCTCAAAGAAATGGCGTAAACCAAGGGGCTATCATTACTCCTCAACAATTGGAAACAGACGACACTCAAAAACTGCCTAAAAAAAACACAAAACCTACCTCTAAACAAAGTGATGAGGTAAAAACTGGTGCAACAAGCCAGACTAAGCCTATACACTCGCACAAGAAGTCACCCAAAGTGTCATCTAATACCACGTCTAACTTACCCCAACAAGGGTATACTTATGGCAAAGTATTTACCCCTTTGGGTAAAAACCATCCACCCAAAAAACCAACCACTACAAAAACTACCATCAATACACCTGCTCCTAAACAAAGTAATCACTTGATAAGCCTTAGTAACGAGCAAAAGAACCACCGTAAACCTCACAAAGTCCAATTGATGGCGCATAAATCAACGCTGCCACTTACAGCTGTTTTACCTGTTTCTATGTCAACAGAAAAAACCAGAGTGGAAGCTAAAAAAATCACAAAAAAAAGGTTTAAGTCGAGGCTTAGTCTCATTGCGCAAATAGCACCTGACTTGAGCATAGTAGATAAAATGGCCATGACTGATACCCGTTGGAACGCTGGGGTATTGGTAGAATATGAACTGCTCAAAAACCTAAGCCTAAATACTGGGGTAAATTACTCAGCAAAGGCTTACCAGGCAAGCGCTCAGGCTTACACGCCTAAAGATGGGCAATGGAAATGGGGCAAAATACCAGAAAACATTGAGGCAACCTGTAGAGTACTGGAAATCCCCGTCAATTTGCGTTACTATTTTCATAACCAACCCAAACACCGCTTATTTATCAGTAGTGGACTATCATCGTACTGGATGCTTAGTGAGCGCTATGATTTTAGCTATGAAGATAAAACGTATAACTATGGTTGGAAGACGAATAATGAAAATAAGCACATGCTAAGCATTTTGAACTTATCGGTAGGTTGGCAAAAAAACCTGAGCAAAAAATGGAGCATTCAGGCAGAACCGTTCTTAAAAGTACCTTTAGGTAAAGTAGGAGCAGGTAAAGTAAGCCTCAAAACTACTGGAATAATGCTGGGGGTAAAGTATCAACTGTTTTAGGTGCTGGTGGCAGACTAACATAAAAAAAGCCCTCTAAACACAAGTTCATTGTGTTTAGAAGGCTTTTTCCATGAATATTTATTTGAACAAGCTCTTACTCAAAACTAATCTTTGCTACCTTGTCCCAAGGAATATACTCTTTATTTTCTTTGTCCATCAATATAATTACTCCCGTATGACGGTCAGATACATCCTGGCTTTCGCCTAAGATCATTTTTTGCCCCGATTTTAGTTCTACTTCCGAAGAAATACGATTTTTGGGTGTAATGCTCTTGATGATGCCAAAAGGGATTTGATGCTTTAAGTTATCTATTTTGCCGTCCAGTATTTCAATAGACAGTTTCTCGTCTAAGTCATAAATAATGTTTCCTTTCAGGGTACGTTTGTCGGTGGTAGTGATGGTACCTTTCAACATTACGGGCGTCTTATAGTCGTTATAACCTTTGCCAGAGAGCGCCTTAGAATCAAAAGTTACCTTTTTAAAATCATCCCAGTCAATATCTACCCTGCCAAACAAGTGATGCGATACAATAATGCCTCGATTGCCATCTTCTACGTCATTGGTTCCGGTAAGGTACACTTCACGCCCTGAACGAAGCACAACCAAACTACCCCAACGGTGTTTTTTGATTGCTTTTATGTTTTTAAAAGGGATTTTCATTCGCCCATCTTCGCTCTTACCATTGAGTATGTCAGTGCTTAAACGTTCGTCGTGGTCCCACTGAACAATTCCAGTAAATTTACCTTTGCGGGTTTCTACTGTACCATACAAAGCGTTGCCCATTTTGGCACCTAGTTTGGCTGGTGTAGGCATAAAATCTACCTTGTCTATTCGGCTCCACTTAATGGCAAGCTCCCCCAGCTCTTTATCCATCACTCTTACCGTAGCCCCTATGTCGTTAGAACCTCCCTTAAGCTTGATACGCATCTTGTTTTTCAGTAATAGCTCTACCCTATTACGACCAGCTATTTTAATGGTTTGAATATCGCCAAAGCGACAAGCAAATGTATGCTCAAAGCTATAATAATTACCTACTTTGATGAAACCATAGTCTCGACGACGTGATTGTCTCTTAAGAGCTTTCATTTCACTTCGCGACAAGTGGTCAAGGTTATCATTATGCGTTTTAGAAGAGTTGAACATATCGCTCCAGTAGGCTTCTTCTTTGCCCCAGCGAATTTGCCCGGTATAGGTTTTACCGTCTACAGTGGTGAGTTTTCCATAAATAAAGCCTTGGTCTTGTGCTTGGGCGGCAGGTAACCACAATAACTGTAGTACCAGTAAAGCACATACTTTTTTGAACAAATGCATCATATCTTTTTAAATTATATGGGTTTAGCCATTGATATTGTAGCGATTCCTAAAATGGATCAACAGCGTTTACATGAATGATGCAGGCTAAACAACAAAGGTTGCGTGGGCTTTTAAAAAAAATAAAAAAACACCTTGCCGACATTTCTCGACAAGGTGTTTGACAGTTTACATTTTACGATATACTTCACTTACGATAACTTTAAAATACTGATAATTAGCTCAGGTATATACACTTGCTTATTTATCAGTTAAATGCTTTTGAGAATAAAGACAAATGATTTTTCATAACATTGTTTATAGTGTTAAATTGTTGGGTAAAAGGAGTTGTTATTGACTTGTAATAACTATTACTGGCAAAGGGCAAAAAAAATGGAGAAATCACCCCTGCAAAAATTACTAAAAACAACACAAATGACAGCCAAGCTACTGATAAGTAGTATATTAATTATACCAACACCATGAAAACCTACCACAACCTACAACAAGCCTTAGAAAACCCTGAGGATGTAATAGCACTAAGCTTACCTAAAAAAAGTATTCGTTCGTTGCCAGATAACATAGGCACGTTGAAAAATGTAGAAAAAATAAACCTCACCTACAACAACCTCAAAGATTTGCCGGCCTCGTTTGCCCAACTTCACAAACTCAAGCACCTCAAGCTAGGCAGCAATAATTTACATCAGGTTCCGGCGGTACTAATGCAAATGCCCCAGTTAGAGTTTTTGAATATCAGGCGTAATCGTTTGAAAACCTTGCCCGAAACTATTCACCACATTACCCAACTAAAAACTCTGATTGTGTATGCCAACCAGTTGAACACTTTGCCCGAAAGTATGGCAAAACTACCCTGTCTTCATACGATTGACTTGAGCGAAAACTTTGACTTGTCGCTTTTCAATGTATGCAAGGTAATGGCAAAGGCGACCCAACGGTTTGGATTACACATCAGACGCCTCCATTTTCATCAGCTACCCGACAGCTTTGTAAAGCTACAAAAACTTGAAAGACTGGATGTATCAGACAATGGTGACATAGACCTGGATCATTTGATTGATTTGTTATTGCAAATGCCACAGTGTACATACTTGAACCTGGGAAACAGGCACGCTCGAATACCCAAAAAGCTTGAAAAACTCTCTCATATTGAGGGGTTTACAACTGCTCAAGTAGAAGAAAACCAACATATTGACTGGAGCGTTTTTACTCAACTCAAACAACTGGACTTATCTTATAACCGCCTGCGCGAAATACCTGCATGGGTATTGCAACTTAGGCACCTTGAAGAACTAAAGTTGCGCAACAATGTGTTGGGTAAGTTGCCAGAAAAATTACTACAGTTTTCTAATCTTCGCCACCTCGACATTAGTGAAAACGAGTTTTATACTCCCCCTACACTACTTACCCAAATGCTCACTCAACTGGATGTTTTACAACTGGACTATACTTATTATACAGGGGCTGAAGGGTTGTCAAACTTTCACAAAGTGGTACACAACTCTTCACTTACGCAAACCCATCCTGATACTGCTCATCAAATATTTAGTCAGGCTTTGTCGCCTGGCGAAGCAACCATAAAAGAATTATGGCCTTTTTTGAATATAGACCTTCCTCATATTCACCAATATGTATTGAACTTGATGGGCCAATGCTCGCCTGATCAGGTATTGTCTGCTTTAGCTCCAGGCAGTAAAATAGCCTTAGTGGGCAAGAGTAAACGATTTACATTGAGTGCCCTAAAAAAAGTAATCAGAGACAAAGGCTTGATTTGGGAAAACAACCTTCAACAACCTATTGACTGCCTCATTGTTGCCGAAAAAGCCGCACCTGTACCTGATGAAATATGGCACAATGCCTCTTTATGTATCATCACCGACGAGCAATGGACACAATGGGAAAATAATGCTGTAGGTCTTCCCACATTTTCATCAGAGAATATTACAAAAATAGAAGAGTTATTGATGAGTCAAGACAGTGACCACCATTTGCTGGCACTCAACCTGATTTCGGGCAACTGTATATTACAACAAGAGGCTTACCACTGGATCATTGCGGCTTATTTGGTACATAAAAACAAAAAAGTAAAAAAACTTGCCAAAAAAATATTACAACAACACTTCCCGGCTCGTTGGCAATCAACAGTGTATTATGCCCAACTCTGGGGCAGACAATCAGTAAGGGTAATTCTGGAAAAGCTACCTGTTCCGAAACAGGCATTTATTGACTTTGTACAACATTTTTCGGGGGCTTATACAGCCCTTGCTATAGAGTTTGGCGGAAATTTTTTTGCACAAGCACTCAATAAAAAATATGATACCTTTGGTGATAAATCAATCTCTATTGACAGTCCTGTTCAAGGCATTGCTGACGATTTGCTTACCTGGAAGCATATCAAAAAAGTGCAATCTATAGAGATTCTCAGAAGAATATACAATACACCTTCAGCACTTGCCCAAATACCCAAAGTACTGTTTCAAATACCTCACTTGGAAAGCCTCACTTTATACAATACACAGATAAGCCAAATCCCTCCTCAAATCACCCAACTTAAACAACTCAAAAAACTATCTGTAGAGTATAGTAAACTTCAGCATTTGCCCCCCGAAGTTGCCCAGCTTACAGCACTTATTTATCTATCACTGGACGGCAATTTACTGAACAAAATTCCAGACTTTGTGGGTGATTTCACCCAACTTCGTTACCTTTCATTAGGGCATAACCCCCTCAAAAAACTGCCAGATTGTATTCAATACTTACATCAGGTAGAGCAACTACACTTTGCCAATATACAAGCGACTGTAGTACCCCATTGGCTAGGTAAGCTTACCAAGGTGCATTACCTGACTATGCACAATAACCAGTTTAGTCAATTGCCCCCAACTATTGGTCACCTTGCTCAACTCTCCCGACTAGACCTTGCAAAAAATAAACTTACTATGTTGCCTCCCGAAATAGGGCAACTCAAAGCTCTTGATTCGTTGGTATTGTCAAACAATCAACTGAAAACCTTGCCCGCTGAAATAGGGCAACTCAGTCAATTGAGGTATTTGCAAGTAGACGGGAACCCTTTTACTCATTTTCCACCTGAAGTAGCGCAGCTTACCAAACTTGAGGAACTGGAACTGGGCAAAAAACACTTACTCAACAACACTGAACTTACCCAATTACGTCATTTACTGCCCAGTAACTGCCGGATAGAAACCCGGTACATTGACTATTAAAAAACCTCTTTCTTTGAGGGTTAAGTCCAAAGAAAGAGGTAAAACACCATAGGCAACCTGTATGCTGGCTATAAACGAGTGAGAAATGCCATGGTATCTACCCCATCGGCATAGTCCCACAAGTGAGGAGTTTGGGCATTGCCAAAACCCACACTATCATTCACAAGGCCAGGCTTGCTTACTACTACTTGTATTTTGTCTTGGTGTTGAGCAAGTTTTTGTTTTAAATCGGCTTCGTCTGTATAACGCTCAAAAAACATTACACCTACAGGAGAATCCATACTGTCGTATTCGGCAAGAATCAAAAAGTTATTATCCAGCACAAACATTTTTTTCATCAAAAACAAGGCACGGTAATACTCATAGTTGTTACAGTACTTCGAGTGCATCAACAAAGTTTCGCCCCAGGGAAAAATATTTTCAAAGAAAGTGTCAAATTTATACTCTTGAGGTACAAACAACTTAGACACGTTACGGCACCCTAAGCCAAAGTATTGAAATATATCATTGCTCAACAGGCTGAGTTCTTCCTTAGTTTCTTTGCCGTCAAGCACCGCCACCGAACTACGGTTTTTGCGGATAATATGGGGCAAATGCCCAAAATAAGCCTCAAAGTAACGTGCAGAATTATCGCTACCTGTAGCAATGAGTGCTTCTATATCTTTTAATTTTTCTGTAATTACAATTTGTTCTTTCAGCTCAGGGGCTATCTCTATAAGCATACGAATAAGTTCTTGCATCAACACCTGGTCTTGTGAGCTTAACTTGGCGTGTAATATATGCCCGCTCATTACCACACTGAGCAAGTCGTGGAAACCTACCGCTGGAATATTGCCTGCCATGACAATGCCCACTTTTTTTGGAGTGACTGCTTCTTTGGCAAACAATGAAGGGTATTTGCCCAGCCATTTTTCAAGGTTTTCGCGGTTGAGGTATTGCTGCAAGCCCTGTAGTGTCAAGTCGAGGTTTTCACGGGTAAACCACTCGTTCTTGAGCTTGATCATTTGCCCCAATGCTCCCTTTTGCTCCTCCGAAAACTTGTTTATCGAATCTCCTAATTGTACAAAAACATTAATTTTTTGTGCGATATTCATAATTCTTTCTTAAAATTATACAATTACTTACATGAGGTTTTGATCTATGCAATCAATGCTTATTTTTGTTATCAAGTAAGAACGCTTCGTTTAATACTCTAAAAATGTTATACACCAACCTACCACTGCTTATCTGTTGTTGCTTACCCAAGGCTTATTGCTAATTTGGTAGGGGTTACTGGACGTATACGGCTGCAAAAGTAGCTATTCTATTTTTATTACCCCCACTCTTTAGGGTATCAATTCACAGAAAACCAACTGGACAAAAGGCAAACGGTGTTGTAACAAGAAGCCTACTTATTTGTTCTATTATTTTAACTAAACCAATAAATAAAGGTCATTATGGCAATTATAATCACTGATGAGTGCATTAACTGTGGAGCTTGTGAGCCCGAATGCCCAAATACTGCTATCTATGAGGGTGGCGTAGAATGGACTTGGGGTGGTGGTACCGAGCTTAAGCAAGTAGAGCTTGAAGACGGCACTGTTATTCCTGGAGATGCGGTACAAGAACCAGTATCTGACGAATTTTATTACATTGTACCTGACAAGTGTACTGAGTGCACAGGGTTTCACGAAGAGCCTCAATGTGCTGCGGTATGTCCGGTAGACTGCTGTGTTCCTGATCCTGATTATGTAGAAACAGAGGAAGAACTAGCAGCTAAGAAAGAGTGGATGCATAACGAAATGGCAGCTTAACTCACTTGCAATTTGTGGAGTAAAACTGTATTGTTTAGGCTTTGTCGGCTAGGAAACCGACCAGGATGGTATTGCAAAGGCATACTATAAACAAGGTTTTAACCCACAGAATTGATTCTTTTGAAGCAGGGAGGAGTCCTTTGGTCTTCTTCCTGTTTTTATTTTTTTAAATTTTTTTTGGTGTTTTGTTTGGTATATTCATTTACCCCATGTACATTTGCACCACGATTTTTGAGAAAGCGTAGTTCTGGCCCGTTCGTCTAGGGGTTAGGACGCCAGGTTTTCATCCTGGAAACAGGGGTTCGATTCCCCTACGGGCTACCATTTTTTTTCAAAAATCTACTCCATAGTTTTAACACACTATGGCCCGTTCGTCTAGGGGTTAGGACGCCAGGTTTTCATCCTGGAAACAGGGGTTCGATTCCCCTACGGGCTACCAAACCTGTTTGATTTGCTTCAAACAGGTTTTTTTATGCCTATGCTTCCCACCCCATTCTTGACGTTTCCCTTTTCTGCCAAAAGTTATAGCACCTTTCCTCTTTCTAACATTACTTTCATTAACTTTTATTACATGGATGGCTTACTATACAATGGATGCAATAGTTTTGTGGCATTATTTAGTCAAACTTATTTATCTAAAAAATGAAATATTTAGCTATTATCTGCCTGGCAGGAATGCTTTTTACTGGTCAAGCTTATGCCCAAAAATTCAAACCAGGATTTGTAGTTACCCAACAAGGAAAAAAGGTAACTGGGCTTATAAAACAATCTACCGTCATAGGTGGAAGTATATCTTGTACTTTTAAAACAAGTGAAGAAGGCAACCCCAAAACCTACGCGCCCCACGAACTTAAAGGCTATGGGTATGACAAAGCCACCATTTATGAGTCTCACACAGTACGCTTTCTTGATGTGGTGACCCAACAGCAAACTGTAGATACACTGTTTGTAGAAGTACTCGTCAAAGGAAAAGGAAGTCTTTACCATTTCAAAGATAATCGCCCTACATCAAAGCTAAAACCCTGGCAAAGCAATCACCACTTCTATGTACAAAAAGACAATGGAGACTTGCAAGAACTCAAAGTAAAGGGCGCTTATGTGTATAGTGGTGGATTGAAAAGAGTAAAAAGAATAAAAACATATCTTGGAACCCTTAATGCGCTTTTCTCAGACTGTCCTGCAGTAAAGTCGCTCATCAACAACGAGCGGGTTCAACTACGAAAATATTCACTGATGCAGTTTATCTCCAGCTACAATCAATGCACAGGAGGCGAGCAAATCATAGAGGGTAAAAGCGCCGATCTTACAAGCCAATTTGGGCTGGCTATACAATATGCTAGTTCTACCATAAAGTTTAGTGGTTCTATCAGTGATCGGTTAAACTCTTCGACCTCTCAAGGCGTAGCTTTTGGAATCTATTACTTGTTTAGCCTTGATCGCAATAACAGGTTATTTGGGCAGGTAGAGTTAAACTATAGTGCACAAAAGTATGCGATCTCACACAAAGATGCTCTCAGCCATTCTTCACAATGGGACTTGGGTGTAGCACAAATACCTATCGTTTTAAGGTATGCTACCAGTAATCCTAAAGAGCAGCTTTTTGTAGGAGCAGGTATCAATTTTGATTTTCGTTTGAGTATGAGAGAAACCCTCTCGGAATCATACCAGATCAATGCCCATACAGCCAGCATAGGAGCCTCTACAGAGAGTTTCAGAGGCACTTCTTCGGGTATAATTATAGAAACAGGTTTTTTAACCAAGATAGGCAAAACATCAAGGGTAGAGCTTAGTGTGCGCTATAATAGAAACGCTGGATTTTTACTTGATCGTCAGGCTCCTACCAGAATCATTTCGTTTCGTGTAGGTCTGGGATTTTAAAATAATTCATACATTTTTTGCTCAATTCAGGTAGACAAGCTCTTCTTTGTCTGCCTTTTTTATACCAAACTTCATTTGTTTAAAGACTTTAAAATCAACACAATATTTGTATTTTGCTATTTCTATATTGTATCTTATAAGTCAAACCCTACGAAATGAAAACTCCTCAACAAAAAAAAGGCAAATATGGCGAAAACCTTGCTGCGGCATTTATGCAAAATAAGGGGTATACACTGCTAGAACGCAATTACAGATACAAAAGAGGAGAGATAGACATTATAGCTCAAACGGGCGATGTTTTGGTGTTTGTAGAGGTAAAGCTGAGATCATCTGACAACTTTGGGTTGCCCGAAGAGTCTGTGAGCGAAAACCAGCAAAACCTCATTATACAAACGGCAGAACAATATATAGAAGAGATTGATTGGGAAAGCGACATTCGGTTTGACATTGTGGCTATAGAGCTAAAATCTCACCAGTCGCCACAAATCACTTATTTTGAAGATGCTTTTTATTAAGGTTGTCTACGTGCAATGGAGTAGTGTCTTTGTCTAAGTGTTCGGTGTCATTCAGGTAGTCAAAAAACCATTCATTAGGAGCATTGTAACGAAACTTAGTAATAGAAGTATTATCTAGTTTTATTTTATGCGTCATGGATGAAGCTGATTGCATAATTTTTCGGAACAGGCACCGAATAGCGTTTCCGTGGGTTACAATCAAACAATGTAATTTTTTATTCGGTTTTTGCAAAGGGAATACGTGTTGCTCCAACCATCCAAACATTCGATCTTCTACTTCTTTTTGAGACTCGCCATTGGGGGCTTTGTGCAACCAGTTATTTTGGTTGATAGAATTGAGCATTTCGGGGGTATATATTTCTTTCCGCACCTTGCCTTCCCACTCGCCTTGCGACAACTCCTGAATATCGTCAGATACTATCACCTTCTCAAAATCTATGTTGGCATGTTCACACACAATTTTGGTGGTATCATAAGCCCTTACTGCCGAAGAGGTAGCAATAAAATCCAGGTTAATTGTAGTTTTTTTTAGTCGCTCTCCCAGTTTTTTTGCTTGTCGCCGCCCTTTGTCAGTCAAAGGAATATGATTAGACCTCCCTCCTATCAAGTGGTGATTGATATTGCTCAAACTTTCTGCGTGTCTTACGAAATACAGGTGAATCATGTTTTGCTAAAGTTTAAAAACGATTATACTCAACCTCACTGGGTAATGTTGCATGAAATGGTAAGTAAATAACTTTCATACTAATAAGTACAAATAATCATTAAATTTTGCAGCCGAACTTAAAACAATTTAAAACTATATTGAACTTGTTTAATTAAATATAACGAAAGTCAAGCAATAAAAAAGCTGAAAGTAAGATTATTCCACCTTTTTATTAACAAACAACGCTTCCAAATAATGCTTGGTATTAGTCTTTGCTAATTCCTTACAAGTCACCTGATCTTTTCTCTGATACTGTATACTGATTGACTCAATGCAACAACTATTAGTGATAAGTTGTATTTATAGGCATTTGCTTCATACTTTTGTTATTAGCGCTTGTTTCAAGTTTATCCGTGGTGTATTGCGTGTGGTTTTGACTCTCAGTTCATTCCTTAGCTAATGTAGGGCTTTGATAGCATAGTACTGTCATTAGCGAGGCGCATTCTGGCGACAAACCTAACAAAAACTCATGCAAGAAACTCGACTTTTAATGCATGAACTGTGACTGTAATATAAATGCATTTGATTATTTTTTGCATAACCTCTACTTTACCTCATTAGAAGCTAGAGTACTCGTACTTTGAACTCAACTAACAAGAAATAAAATTCGTTATTTTTGCTGGCAACCAAAAAGTTCAAGCCCTAATCAAAGTGGGTGATTGTTTTATTAAAAAAATGAAATAGTGCTTACTCTTCGGTTGTATTGAATAAACACTTATTAGGCTATCAAACGATTTTTATGCAATGGCATAGTAAGAGATAGCCCAGGGAAAATACCCTGAGTAATTTTTAAAACCCACAAAAAGCCTGATTTTAGACTTGTAGTGATGCCTTGCCGTTTTTACCCAACAGGTCTTAAACATACGTTCAATGACTTTCCAGTGCTTTCTAAGACGCTGTATTGGTCATTATTTAAATTATATTTAGGTAAAAGAAATATCAAAAAAATGAGCTTTTTCAGGAATACCATCGACCAGAACAAAATATCTACCTTGCCTTCTTCTATACAAGCCATTATTCGAGCTATATACAAAGCACCTGATTTGTCGCCAGGCAAAGTAAAGAATATTGTAAAACAAGCACAGGTACAAGAAAAAGAGCTCTTGCCTTGGGCTGACTTTGACCACCCTCAGCAAGACTGCTATGGTCGTAAAATGGTATATGATGGTGGTTTTTTTGATATAATGGTCATGTCTTGGGTGCCAGGAGATTTCTCAGCTTTGCATGACCATGGGTATGCCCAATGGGGAGCTGTACAAACTTTTGGGGCTGCCGAACACGCGGTATTTTGGGTACAAGATTCAGAAATACGCACTTTGTCGCGTCAAATAATGAAGGCTGGGCAAGTAATAGGTGTAGGACACCAATTGGTGCACCAAATGGGCAACAGTGGAACTCACAATTACTTGAGCCTACATATTTATGGTAATTATACCCGTGAAGAAAATGTAACGGCAGATGCCCGAATTTTTGACCTGGATGACCAAGATATTCACCGGGCAGACGGAGGGGCGTTTTTTGCCTTGCCACTCAAGCAAATCAAATCCAGAGAGACTTGCCCTACACCTGATTTTTTAACTCGTTTACGCCACCAGGTAGAACTTATGCGCCGAGTACAACGCGCCGAAAACATAGGGCAAAATGAAAGCGGCAAATCGCTTGAAGCACTTACAAAAGACCTGTTTGATGTAAGGCATTGGAATAGCTTTGTCAATGACTTGGAGGAACACTTGGACGACGCTGGGCAAAACAATCATTCAGCGTTTTGGAAACTACTCAATTGGGAACTGAAAGAAGCAGCTGCCCTACAAAATAGTGTAAGTGCCTTTGAAAATAAAGAAGACTATTTTCAGACCTATGCTGAGTTATATGATGAAGTACTGGGGAAACCCTGTCTGGATGAATTTATGGCGACTTACCTGCGCTTTTTTATCAAGCAATACGATATCGACTTTGCCCACCAAAAACTCATTTCTATTGGTTGCGGCACAGGTTTAACAGAGCAGTTTATGATCAATGAACTAGGGATGCCTCAGGAGCACCTCTATGGCATTGATATTTCGGAAGCTATGATCAAAGTTGCTCAAACCCGTATTCACGCCGAAGTAGGCGATGCACTAGAACTTGATCCAGCAATAAAAATGTGGGATTTGACCTTTTGTGGTTTAAATGTGTTTCAGTATGTTGATCATACCTTTTTACAACAAGTGATAGAGCAAGCCGCCCGAATTACCAGTCCGGGTGGTCATTTCTTTGGTGACTTTATCACGCCTGATCATATTAGAGGATACCCTCATGTAATATACTCTGAATGCGGTGATATTGTGTCATTGCGTAGCCCCGAACTGATAGAAAAAGACCACTATATGTATCAACGCAGCAGCATTGTCAATGTAAGCAAAAAATCGGGCAAGTTACGTATTACTAACGAAGGGCAACATACACTCTTTTTACCCCCTTTGAGTAAGGTAAGGGAGTACTTTAAACAGGCATTTGACGGTGGGGTAGATATGTATGATGCTGTAAGCCTGACTCCTATTCCTGCCGATGCAGATACTTGCACTTCTACACGCTATTTGGTAGTGGCCAAAAAAGCCAAATAAACCAATGAAGGGCTACCTGCCATAAATACTTATTTTGTTAATTAACACATAAAAAACTGAAGAGTATGAAACTATGTCATCGCTTGTTATCACTATTTGTAATTGTTGCATTTTTGGCTACTGTAGTAGCCTGCAAAAAAGCCAACCGTACTACTGATAAGCCAGTAGTAATAAAATCTACCTGGGAGGTAGACGCCAAATCTACTTATACGGCTGACGAGAAAGTAGTCATTAGATTTAAAAACATTACTGAACAAGAAGTAGTCGTATTTGATCCGTTGATTGTGGTAGTAGAACAGAAGCTAAAAACCAAAACCGAGGGCAAAGAGTGGAAACGTATGCGTTGGTTGTACTGCCCTTGTGGAGCCTCTTGTCCTCCTCCTCCCCATCAACTGGAAATAACAAAAGGTGATGTCAAAACTTTTGTTTGGAATAAGGAAGAAAGGTGGTGTGAGGGCGCAATGAAAACCAAAACGTTGAAGGCCTCTAAAGGTACTTATCGTTTGCAGTTACGCTACCAAGATCCTACAACTAAAGTGGTTGAAACTTATTATCAAGAGTTTAACATTGAATAGCATGGGGCAATTTAAAAGAGGCTGAGATAAGTTCATTGCCAGATTTTGCTCAACAAAAACGTTTTTCAAGAAACTTTATACCTGCCTGGTTTTGAAACCAGGCAGGTATAACTAACTCTTGTTTAGCGAGAAGCTTGGGTGTCTTGAAACTGCTTAAGCTGTTGTTGAATCCGGACAATGTCATCTTTAAACTTAGACTTACGCAACAACTCGTATACTTTGCGTACACCCGAAGAAGTGAGTTGCCGCAAACCTTCGGTAATGGCACTCTTGATAGGGTGTGGGTATTCACTGTATTTACGAATAACTCCTACTTTCTGAAAAACTTCGGTGCCCATGTGAGTAGCAATGTAGTCATCGCTAATGCCTAAAATCCGTCGAATGTCTTTGAACTGGGGCGATAAAAACATATAATCAGTATGGGTAAAAAAAGAGTCTAAGGCATGGCGATAAAACTCTCCGGTTAGATGATTGCCTCCAGCAAGATCTACTATGTCATTGTCAGAAAAATGATGAGTAACTTGCGGTTTATTTTTTTGCTGGGCAAACCGCGCTGCTGACTTTTTGTCTATGGCTGGTGCCTGAAAAGTAACTACCCGACTGGCTACTCCCGGATAATAAGTAGCTACATATTGCGCCAAAGCGCCTCCTAGACTATGCCCGGTAAAATCGGCATACCCTCCAGCATCTTTTATAATTTGTAAAATAAGGGAGAGGTTTCTATACAATTGGTCAAAGCCTACTCCGGTAGGGTTTAGGTCAGTCAATATATCGGCAATCTCAGTAGGTTGGCTACCTCTAAAAGCAATGACAGGGTTTTTAGTAGATAAGCCCTCAAGGGCTTGTATTCTTACTGCATCAAAACCACCTTTGCCTGAGTACAACTGAGCAGTTCTCAGGTCATACCCCATGCCAAGTAAAATATTTTGAGCTTTTTTCCAGGCGTCATTCGGTCGGGCTTTTTTACCTTCAGCAAAGAAACTTTGATCGCGGTAAGCCAGGTAATGCGCCAGGTATTCAAAAGAAACCCCTTCGGTACCTATGTCTTTGGCGTAGCTACTAACTACTTGCTCGTGCTCATAAAAAACCGGGGCTTGTCCTTTTTTAGAAGCCCGGCAAACAATGCGGTGATTGCCCGGAAAACCAGCCTGGAACGAACTTTTGCGGGCATTGGCTCCGGTTACCCGGGCTTTGCTTTCCTTGCCAAATGTTGTAGTAGAATGATGATCGTTGACTGCATACCATTGGTAGCTGTCATAATTTTCTTCTAACTCATAAGATACCCGATCGTCGGGATAGATGGCTTTGCGAACATGGCTGCTTTTGATTCCTCTACGACGAATTGACAAACGGGTAATACTTTCTTTAGGGAGCATCAGGCCAAGCCTGGCACGTTTCATTTGATAAGCTGCAAACTGCCAATCTTGTGTGCTCCACCCATTGTCGCTCATCTCGGCGCGCAACCTTGTAACAAAATCATCTTTGTAGGTAGCATTATACACTTTTACTACGCTTTGTAACTGGCTACTAGGCAAGTTTAAAACTCGGTAAACTGCCTGCTCGTTGGTGCCTATGCCGTCAAAAGCTTCATAAATTTCTTTGGCTAAACGGTGAGGCGATACATTAGCAACTCCTTGTGTTGCCTGTCTTTGTCCTATAGTTGACTGAAACTGGTTTTGCACCAAGGGTTTCATCAACTGCGTTTTCCCTCGCATACGTTGGTTATCTGTTGTGTAATTTAATAATTGGGTATAAAAGTCAACCTGGCTTATCTAAACCCAGAAAACGTCACAAAGCAGGGTGTTTCTGCTTAAGCAATAGAAGTTGCTTAAAACCATAAACACAACCAAGTATCGATATGGAGCCTGTGAACCCTCAGGGTTTGTTCTAAGATTTTGAAATAAGGTATCAATACTGACAGAAAGGTCAGTAAATATATTTATGTAGTTGAATAGTGCGCCCGTATAGCCAAGGCGGAGGTAAGTATTAAGCCAAGAAGACTTGGTTATTTTTCGAGCAGTTAAGTAAGTAAATTCATTGGCGAAAGCCAAATAATTAAATGAGTTTTAGCCAAAAACAATGTATATTTGCTTTTTGCTAACAGCTATTTAGCAATATTACTATTTCAACACCCATCTGACCAATTTTTCTTGGTTTGTTTATAAAATTCGCAAGCGAGGCTATTATAAAAAGGAAAGACAATGCAGGTAAATGTAGACCAACTTGACCCCCGACATCATATCATTATCAAAGGAGCACGAGCAAACAACCTCAAAGGCGTAGATGTTGCCATTCCACGTAATCAATTTGTAGTCATTACTGGACTTTCGGGTTCGGGCAAATCTTCGCTCGCGTTTGACACCTTATTTGCCGAAGGGCAACGCATGTATGTAGAAAGTTTAAGTTCTTATGCACGGCAGTTTTTGGGTAGAATGGAAAAGCCCGCAGTAGAATACATCAAGGGGGTGTCACCAGCAATTGCAGTAGAACAAAAAAGTAATACCAAAAACCCACGTGCCACGGTGGGTACCTCTACCGAAATATATGATTACCTCAAACTATTGTTTGCCCGCATTGGTGTCACCTATTCTCCGGTATCAGGCAATAAGGTAAAAAAAGACAGCGTAACCGATGTAGTTAATTATATACAGTCGCATAGCGAAGGGCAAAAACTACTGATCACAGCTCCGGTAAATGTAGCATCAGAACGTAGCCTGGAAGATGAATTGAAACTTGTTTTTCAAAAAGGGTTTACCCGTTTATTGGTAGATGGGGACACCTTGTTTATTGAAGAACTACTAGAGGATGTAGCAGCAATAAAGGCGCTCAAAGGTCAGGAGGTGTTTATATTAGTAGACCGCAATGTGGTGAAAAAAGACGATGAAGACAATCAGTTTCGCATTGCTGATTCGGTGCAAACGGCCTTTTATGAAGGGCAAGGCTCTTGTATGATTCATGTGTTGAAAAAAGAGGTAAAAGAGTTTTCTGATCGGTTTGAACTTGACGGAATCAAGTTTGAAGAACCTACAGTACAGTTCTTTAGTTTTAACAACCCTTATGGAGCCTGCAAACGTTGTGGTGGATTTGGTAGTGTACTTGACATTGATGAAGACTTGGTTATTCCTAACAAAAATCTATCAGTATACGACAATGCCATTGTGCCTTGGTCTACTGAAAAGATGCGGAAAGAATGGTTCCAACCATTGATTCAAAACAGCATACAGTTCGACTTTCCTATCCATCGTTCTTATCGGGAACTAAGCAAGGAACAAAAACAACTTTTGTGGGAAGGTAATGAACACTTTCAAGGCTTAAATGCTTTTTTTGAGCATATTGCCAGCCAAAGTCACAAAATACAATACCGGGTGATGCTGTCGCGTTACCGTGGCAAAATCACTTGCCCCGATTGTCAAGGTACCCGTTTGCGTAAAGACGCCAGTTATGTAAAAATAGCTGAGTACAATATCAATGATATGGTATTGATGCCACTGGAAGATTTACGAGAATTGTTTTTAAACCTGTCACTTAAGCCTAACGAACAGCAAATAGCCAGAAGGGTGCTTACCGAAATAAACAACCGTATCAAGTACCTTAACGAGGTAGGGCTTGGGTATTTAACCCTCAACCGCTTGACATCTACCCTTTCGGGGGGAGAGTATCAACGCATTAAACTTGCCACCGCTTTAGGCAGTGCGTTGGTAGGCTCTATGTATATATTAGATGAACCAAGTATTGGGCTACACCCCCGTGATACCCACCGATTGATTGGGGTATTGAAAGACCTGAAGGCATTGGGCAATACAGTGATTGTGGTAGAGCACGAAGAAGATATTATGCGTCACGCTGACCAAATTATAGACATTGGCCCCGATGCAGGTACTGGTGGAGGTGAGTTGATATTTCAAGGTACTCTGGATGCCCCCATCCAAAACGGCAAAAACTCGCATACCTTGAATTTTTTAAATGGCACAGACTCTATTGCAATGCCTAAAGTCCGACGCAAAGCAAATGCTTTTATTACCTTGGTAGGCGCTGAAGAAAATAATTTAAAAAATGTAGAGGCGCGTTTTCCTCTGGGGGTAATGACAGTAGTAACAGGCGTAAGTGGATCGGGCAAGTCTACACTTATCAAAGATATTTTGTACCCGGCACTTGCCAAAATGTATGGAGACTATAGCAGCACCAAGGGTAAATACCAAAGTCTGGAGGGTGACACTCAGGCCTTAAAAGGGATAGAGTTTATCGATCAAAATCCTATTGGTAAATCTTCGCGCTCAAACCCAGTAACTTATACCAAGTCGTATGACACTATCCGTAACTTGTTTGCTAACACAGCACTTGCCAAAAAACGAGGGTATAAACCTGCCCACTTCTCTTTTAACGTAGACAAAGGGCGTTGTGAAGTATGCGAAGGCGAAGGCAAGGTAAAAATTGAAATGCAGTTTATGGCAGATGTATACCTTACTTGCGAAAGCTGCAAAGGGAAGCGTTTTAAGAAAGAAATTCTGGATATTAAATACAATGACAAAGACATCGCCGAAATACTTGATCTGACAGTAGAAGAAAGCCTGGATTTTTTTAAAAATGAACCTAAAATTGTACAGGCATTGAGTCCTTTGTATGAAGTAGGCCTGGGATATGTAGGCTTGGGGCAATCGTCGAACACATTGAGTGGTGGAGAAGCTCAACGCCTGAAACTGGCGTCTTTTCTGGACAAACGCAATGCACGCAAAGGCAATACTTTGTTTATTTTTGATGAACCTACCACTGGTTTGCACTTCAATGATATAAAGAAGTTGCTCAAAGCACTGAACGCATTGGTAGAGCAAGGGCACTCGGTACTGGTGATTGAACACAACCTGGAGGTGATTAAAAGTGCCGATTGGATCATAGATTTAGGTCCGGAAGGTGGTGCCAAAGGAGGACAGATTTGTTTTCAGGGAATCCCTGAGGATTTGATTGGTTTAGAAAACAACCACACTGCGAGATTTTTGAAGGAGAAATTTTAAGAACCAGAAAATTTAAATAACACGTCAGAAAGGGTATAAGGTTTATTAAATAGCCTTATACCCTTTTTAATGTTACCCACAGCCTCCACAACCACCACAGCTAGAGCAAGAGGAACAGCCACTACTTCCAGAATCACTGCCGGAATCGCTGCTTCCACAACCAACAAACCACCCGCCACCACCAGCACTGTTGTTGCCTCCTTTACCGTTGTTATTACCACCAATAGAGGCAATTAGGGCAATGAACACTACTACCACCAAAAGAATGACAAATACCGCACCGCCATCACTTGCCATTACCAAAGTGGCTACCAATGCCAACAAAGGCACTAAATGCCAGCGTTTGCGCACAAACTGAGGCTTGGCGATCACCCAGTTGCGATGCATGTTTACCCTACGGTAATGTATTTCTTTGAAAAGGTCTTGAGTACTTATCCAAATATGGGCAGGTTGGGGTTCACCAAAGTATTTTAAATAGCTCTCTACAGTTTGGTCATACATGTTGACGTGCTTTTTTCGTTCGTCTTTGCCTCCTTTGGTAGGGTTGTGGTGTACTGCTTTGCCTAAAATTCCGTGACAAAACTCTTCCCAGTACGATTGGGTATAAATCATGTGCAAGTGCCACACTTGGTCTACAGGATCGGAGGGTGATACAGAATGCCCTGATACGGCAACCAAAAACATAAACTTTTTGTATTCCTGAATCACTTCAATAGTATAGGCCTCAGTCCAGCCATTTTCACGCATGAGGCGTGCCGAGAAAGGAAAAGATGCATCTACGGCGTCTAGTTTGTATGCCTGAATTTTTTCCCAAATGGGTTGATGTTCTGCCACCATTGTATTCTACTTATTTATTAGGTTTAGATTTTAACTTACGTAGCCTTTGGAAATTAGATTAAACAACACCCCCCTTTTCCTTTACCCAGGCAAAAGAAAAAGAGGATGTGAATCATTTAACGCTCAACCACAGCCACCACAGCCTGAACAGGAAGAGCAAGAAGAACATCCACCACTGGCACTCCCTCCTCCTTTGTCTGTACTGGTTGCAGCTATAGATATTAAAACAATAAACACTACAAAAAATATAATTCCAGCAATATCTCCTCCACTATTTGCCATAAAAAATAATGCAAGCAAGGCAAGTAACGGGGCTAAGTGCCAACGTTTGCGCACAAACTGAGGCTTGGCGGTCACCCAGTTGCGATGCATGTTTACCCTACGGTAGTGTATTTCTTTGAAAAGGTCCTGGGTACTTATCCAGATATGAGCGGGTTGGGGTTCACCAAAGTATTGGAAGTAACTCTCCACAGTTTGGTCATACATATTCACATGTTTCTTACGCTCGTCTTTGCCTCCTTTGGTGGGGTTGTGGTGTATTGCTTTGCCTAAAATTCCATGACAAAACTCTTCCCAATACGATTGAGTATAAATCATGTGCAAATGCCACACTTGGTCTACTGGGTCGGAGGGTGATACAGAATGCCCTGATACGGCAACCAAAAACATAAATTTTTTGTACTCCTGAATCGCTTCAATAGTATAGGCTTCTGTCCAGCCATTTTCACGCATGAGGCGTGCCGAAAAAGGAAAAGATGCGTCTACCGCATCAAATGAGTAATGATTGATTTTATCCCAGAGTTGTTTTTCTTGTGGGTTCATAGAGGTGATTTTTAAGTTTGATCAATGGTTTCACAATAACACAACAAACAGTTGCATTATTTGGTGTTATAAATAATCAATTATTTATAATTTTATATTTAAGCTTATATACGATAATATACACCTTAAAAGTTTCGTTTGTTTATTTTTTAACAGAGTCGCTTTTTGGGTCAAATTCAGACTCAACACAATGGTTAAAATTGATAAAATGCTGCTATTAGTGATAAGATTTACTGATATTTGCGTATAAAGTCAGGGAAACAGAAAACTTTTACCCTGCTCAATGGATTGTATCTATAAAAATAAAGATAGATTATGAGTAAGTTCACTGATTTCTTTAAAATGGGGGCTGTATTTGGATATTTCTTTCGAAAGCATGATCCTGATCGCCCTAACAACTTTAATATTCGAGTAATGCATGGCATTAATCGCATTTCTATGCTCATGTTTTTATTTTGTGCCATGGTCATTAGTTACCGCCTAATCCCAGGCTTTTTTAAGTGGGTGACTATTTTTATACTATCAGCGGTGTTTATGGTCATATTTCGCACATTTTTTCCTCGAAAGCACAAGTAAGCATTGTGGTTTAATGAACGGTGTATTTCATTATGTAGCAGGGTCACTTTCATTAGCACCTTAAATACTAAATACCTAACCTATTAGCTAAAGCAGAGCTCGGCACAGTAGAACTGTAGCCTCGGTTATTTCGGCGATTTTTGCCCACTGACTTTACTTAAAAAAACTTGCGTAACTAAGGCTATGCGCGATTTAGCCTTTGGCAGAGCTCGGCACAGCAAAGCTGTAGCCACCGGTTTTGAAGTGCGTCAGAAAACAAAACTCATCCCAAATAATAGCGCATTTACTTAATGTTTAAGGCACTAGACTAAATGGTATATACTATGTCACAACGAAACTACTTCACCTTTGCAATGAGGCAGTGAGTGTAATGGTTGATGTACTACTTTTGCTGTTTTTTTTGATCATTGTACAGGTGTAATTTTTATACAGAATGAAGCATACTAAATTATTTATTTTCAGCATCCTCAGCGTTTTGTTGTCTTTGCCTACCTTGGCACAAGACACACTTCCAAAAGCTAAATCTATCTTTTGGGAAGTAAAAGGTCCCGGCGTTAAAAAACCAACTTATTTATTTGGTACTCATCACCTGCATGACTATGGCTTTATCAATCAGAATAAAATCATATTAGATAAATTAAAAAAAGCGGATATTGTAGCAGGAGAGATTTTGATAGAAGCCTCTAATATGATGAAGGTGGCCATGGCAAGTGTAATGCCTAATAAACGCCTCAATCAATTGATGAGCGAAAAAGATTATAAAGCCACTGATGAGTGTCTAAGAAAGTACATGGGCACAGGTGTACAGTTGTTTAGTAGTTTTAAGCCTATTGCTATTTATCAGATGATTATGCTGAAAAAGTACGCAAAAACGTTGAACATGAACCTTGAAAAGACGGGCAATAGTTCTATGGATGAGTATTTTCAAAGATCGGCTCGTAACCTCAATAAAAAATTAATTGCCCTTGAAACAGTTGAAGATCAAATAAAAGTGCTTTATGATGGCAAGCCATTAGACAAGCAAGTAGATCTGTTGCTGGAGATGGTGTATGATAAGGACAGCCTTGCTTCACAAGAAATTGTTAAGCTGAATAGAATGTATAAACAACAAGACTTGGATGGGCTGCATAAGTTAATGCAAAAAACAGCCAGTGAAGACGAACTCAAAACATTGTTGGTAGAGCGTAACAAAAAATGGATTCCTAAGATCGAGGAGTTGCTCAAGTCGGGTAAAAGTGCTTTCATTGCAGTAGGTGCCGGACACTTGCCAGGGAAATCAGGCGTATTACATTTGTTACGAGAAAAAGGCTATACAATATCTCCACTTAAAATTAAGCTGTAGGGAAATCTCACCTATATACACAAACATTAAAAACTGATCACTTGATTACAATCATTTCTTGCACCAATCGAAATCAATCGATTTCGCGGGTGGTCTCGGCATATTATCAAAGTTTACTTGCCGAACAAAATACAGAAAGTAACATTATTGACTTGCAGGGTTTACCCAAAGACTTTGTTTTTTCAGCACTGTATGGCAATGCAGGTAAAAACAACGATTTTAATATATACAGTCAGCAAATAGCTCAAGGAGATAAGTTTGTATTTGTAGTACCCGAATACAACGGGTCTTTTCCAGGAGTACTAAAGGCTTTTATAGATGGGCTGGAGTACCCAAGCAAGTTTAACAACAAAAAAGTGGCAATGGTGGGATTGTCTTCGGGTATGCAAGGCAGTGCGCTGGCTTTGAGCCACCTTACCGATATTTTAAGTTATTTGGGTGCCAACCTACTGGGCATGCGGGTAAAGCTACCTCGTGTAGAAGCCAACCTAAAAGATGGTAAAATTACCAACGACTTATACAATCAATTGCTACGTGAACAGGTAGATAAACTTATCAAATTCTAATTCATTCTTTTTCAGGGAGGCTAGTTCTTGACAAGGTTCTAGGTAAACCCTAGCCCATGATGAATTACATTTTTTATATCACATTGATTTTTAGCGATTTATAAACCATAGTTAAAAATAAAAATAACGCTTTAAGTTTACCTTGTTCTATAGGAGTCTAACACAAAACAGCCTTTTTTGAGTGTTCAAAAAAGGCTGTTTTATTTTATACGCTGATCAAGGTTTCGAGTGAAACCGGATCGTAGTTATTGTCTTTGTTTTTAGGCAAAAATACAAAAGCAGACTCATTGTCTATCGGCAACTGCTTATCGGTATACACTACTTTCATGGCATCAGTGGCAGGAGCTACAGCAAACCCCTCAAACATATCCATCAACGAAGGTAAGGCGTCAAGGTACTCTACTATGGCTGGCATGCTGTTTTGCAAACGTGTGGCATTGTTTCGAGCTGATCCTACACTTGCCGAAAGGCTACTGTCCATCAATACCAAGCGGCGAGTGAATAAATCGATGTAACAGATGTATTTGGTCAAAGACTTACCTGTTACAGGAAAAGAAAAATTGACCCTTGAGGGTTCTATCAACTTACCAGTTTGAGGCTTTTCGCCCCATAACAGTAAACCTTGCACATCTTCCAGGGCATCAAACGGAATACGGTTGTATGACAAAATATTCCAAACTGCGTAACGTACCCCCACCTCCACCAACTGATCAAGGTATAAGTCAATCAATTGTCCGGCTTTACCCGCTTTGTTGTATGAGTTTACCGGGTCGCCCGAAAACACTGCGGCTTTGCCCATCTCCCAGGTAGTGTCCCAGCAGCAAGTCCCTTTTGCCTGCCAGTTGGCATCAAAAAAATTCCAGCCATTGTCCATCCAACAGGTTTGCGAACGCTCTTGCCAATAGGTGACCGAACGAATAAAACGAATATTGTCAGGAATATGAAAAACAGTTCCTTTTGGGTAACGAGAAACTGCCTCTGCATTGTTTACAGGCAATTTTATGTGGGCAATGTCTGGCGTATAAAAAAATGATGTACCAAACTTGTTGCTTACCCGTTGCCTCACCAGTTGGTCTATAGCCATGACTATTTGCTGAATATGGTGTGGTTTGATTTGGGTTTCGTTCAATTCAAACTGGGCTTTCTTCCAGCTCCCCTTAGGGGTGAATATTCGATAATCACGGTCATTGGCGGTACGTAAAAACCGCTTTAGTTTCAACAATTTAATGGTTTCGAGCTTGTGTAATACAGGCAAAAAACAAGACAAAGCAGTGTCGCCAAACACCTCCAATACATGCACAATACGGCGGGCAAATTCTCCCGGACGCTGGGCAAGCAATGCCAATGCTTCGGTGTTTGATGTTGTCAGGTAGTTTTCTATATTAGAGTTAAAAGTAGGGTATTTGCCTCCGTTGCGTAAGGTATGAGCTACTTGGTAGATTTTTGGGTGTTTTTTGGCGTACTCGCCAACGTGCAACTGATGAAACAAATGTATCCATTTGTTTTTGTAGCGCATGACTCCTTCTTCCAGGTCTTTTACTCCTGCCAACACTTCCAATACATACTTTCGCTGGCGACGGGAGAGTTTAAATTTGCTATTGGTTTTGAGCGAAATATCCCCTTCAGAAAATCCTGTGGCAAGCCTGAGCACATCGGTAGTGGTAGATAATGGCAATGTTTGCTCGTATTGCATACAAGTAATGGCAGCAAAAACGAGGTTTTCTTTAAATTTTATTTCTGCGTTCATTGTATACCCCTGTTGCACAAACCATTGCACTTCTTGCTGTTCGGTGGCTATCCATGCGGCTGGTTTCAGTAGCAAACTTTCGTATAGGTTGTCAAGAGCAGAAGAACGTGCCAGGTGTAGTACTTTAAAATCTATTTGCTCAAACATAGGCGCGCGTGGGATGGGCGCTTGTCGTACGCTGGTAAGGTCTGCTTCCCAATAAATACAAAGTTGCCTGATCCAATATTCCGACTGTGACATGTCTAATACTTCTTGAGGAAAGTTCTGATACACAATGTATTTCCCAATGTCTTTGTCAACTCCTTTAGATTTTTTAAGGCTTTTCTCTAAAGTTTGCCACCATTGATGAAGCGTTTTCGGAGAGGTTTTCGCCAGTTGTGTCATCGCCTCATAAACTTGTTGGGAAGGTATATAACCATAATACAAAAAATTGGATGACAATGTACCCATTGTTTGCTGGATATTGGTCTGGTGTAAAGTGTTTTGGGTAACTGTAGGTACTTGAATAAGGCAATGGTTGATGAGGATATCGTGTTGATTGATTGTGTTCATTATGCTAAGATTTGTTTGTATCATAGTACAATGTTCGGCACCTATTGCGCAGTATTTTTGCGTACCCCAAAATTTTTGCGAAAAGTACGGTTTTTGATGTGCCAACACAAACTGCGAAAGTGATTGTAGCATACAAAAATACTTGGTACACTCACAATTGCTAAAGTGCTAGGTTCAATATATAACAAAAACATTCTTATTTGGTTGAAAATTTATAAATTGCTTATACAAACTTATAACAATTGATTTTGAATGGGAGGCGGTCTTTTTCGTTATATCTATTGCATTATTTTCTGGTGGATTAGTTTACCTCTTGATGGGTGGACTCAATCGTCAGAAGCTGATGTATTCAATCAGTTAAAGGCAACATCGAGCGATACTGTCAAGCTACGTCTTTATAATACACTCTCTAGGTTATATTGGGCTAAAAAAGATACCCATCAACTAAAAACCTATACGCTGGCTGCCCTTCGAGTAGCCGACACCACCCAACAAAGTATGCAACTGGGACAAACCTTCCATAACGCCTGCCACTACTACCGCTTAAAAACCTTGTACCCTAAAGCCATTGAGTATGCCCAAAAAGCACGGGCTGTTTTTCAAAGTATTGCCTATACAAAGGGGGTAGGTAATGTATACAATACACTGGGGGAGATGTACCAAGACCAGGGAAAGTATACGAAGGCTATTGACTGCCACTTTAACGCCTTGCGTATTGCCGAAAAATCAAAAAATGCCCAAATGATTAGTGCAAGTTTAAGCAATATTGCGGCTATTTATGAAACTATAGAGCAATATGATAAGGCACTGGAATATTTTGAAAAAGCATTGAAAATTGACCAAAAACGGAAAGCGATTGAAAGCATTGGGTTAACCCAGGTAAATATAGCGCAGGTGTATTATCACCAAAAAAAATATGCCCAGGCAAAAAAGTATGCCAGGTGGAGCATTCAAAATGCCCGCAAAGCCAAAGTGCCTCTTATAGAGGGAGTGGCACTGAAGTTTTTGGCAATGTTACAATCTTTTGCCCAGGATACACTCAATGCAACTGCCAACTTTGAGAAGAGTCATCAACTCATGAGCACCCAGGATCAAGCTCCTGAATATGTAGCTTTGTTGCTACAAATGAGTCGGCATTACCTTCAATACAAGCAGTTGGAAAAAGCTAAAAAGTATGGCAAAATTGCGTTAACTAAGTCGCTGAGAATAGGCACTAAAAAGGAAACGAAGGGCATTTATAAAGTATTGAGCAGCATATACGAGCAACAGGGTAAACTTGCTCAGGCTTTGGAGTACCAAAAAAAATATGCTGCTTACAAGGATAGCTTGCTTACAATCAAAGCCAATAATAAGCTTATTCAGCATGAGCTGGAGTATATGTATAGTAAAAAAGAAGCAAAGATTAAATCTGACAACCACCGGCAAATCAACCAACAAAGTATTTACCTGTACATCATTAGCTTTGGCTTGCTGACTGTTTCTTTGTTTTCTTTTTTTTTGCTTAAAAGTAGTCGGAAGCAAAATACCCTTAATCAAGAACTCAAGGAACAACAACAAGAGCTGAAAGCTGTCAATAAGCACTTGCAACAAAAACAAACCGAGATAGAAAGCAATAATCAAGAACTAAAGTTTTTAAACCATCGCCTAAAATCGGGCGAATCGGTCATTACTAAGGCCTATGATCAACTGCAAACCCGCAACAAGCAAATCAAGAATAATATACGGGCTGCTTTTACTATCCAACAAGCCATGTTGCCTCCGGTGGCATTGGTTCGCCAGCTATTACCTGAACATTTTATTATTTATCAACCCAAAGATATTGTATCAGGGGATTTTTACTGGATCAATGAAATAGAGGGTAAAATTATAGTAATTTTTGCTGATTGTACTGGTCATGGTGTGCAAGGTGCTTTTATGAGCCTGATAGGTCACAACTTATTGGATAAACTTATTCTACAACAAAGGAATACCGATCCTGCAAGCATTCTTACCCAGCTAAACGAACAAGTACTGACTGCTTTGCACCAACAAGATGCCCGCTCGATAGATGGGATGGATATAGGAATATTGGTATTGGGAAAAACTACAGAAGGGCAGAAACAGCTGGTGTATGCAGGTGCCAAACGCCCGTTGTATTACCTACGCCCAAACAACCACGAAGAAATACAGGTGTTAAAAGGGGTACGAAAGTCGATAGGTGGTACCCAGGCAAAAAACAAATCATTTGTCAATCATCAACTGGCTTTGCCCACAGGCAGTATGCTTTATATGGGTACCGACGGTCTGGCTGACCAGCACGACTATCAACGCAAAAAGTTGGGTTCTTTGCGTTTACGCAATATTTTAACTGAGTTGCACACCTTGCCCATAGAAGAGCAGGAAACCAGCCTTTTTGCGCTTATTCAACGCCACATGCTCAACACTGAGCAACGCGACGATATTTTGTGGATAGGTATCAGGGTTTAGTCTACTTTGAGGTTTTCTACCAATAACAGTTGCATATTCAAATAAACAATGTCGCCCATAGTTTTGCACTGTAAAAAACGCTCTTCGTTATGGTAATCTTTCATTTCTTGTTTTAACCGGGTCACCTTTTCAGGTTTCGAGAGGGTGTCTTTTCGCATGCTGCTCATCAGGTGATGCATACGTTGGTGTGCCTGTCTTACCCGCCTCGACATCAGGGTACGCTCTTCTAGCTGGTATTGTGCGAGGGTTTCAGGGTTGATCAGGTTTTGTACCAACTCTACAACAACATTGTTTTCTTTGAAAAATTGCGCCAGGTACATTTTATGTCTACCCTCATAACTTTGCTGGTCAAAATCAATTGCTCGCACCCGGTATTGTTCGTCTTCAAAATCAGGCGTGATGTCTATTACATAATTATATGAGCGCATATCGCCCAAAAGTTTTACAAAACAGCGCTCATTGAATTTGACAAACTCTTTGGCTATCCGCACCTTGTTTACATCTTTGCGGGTAAGGTAGGTTTCTATAAAAGTGTCGCCCGGAATGCCCGCAATGTGCTCTTCGATGAGGGTATCTTTATAAACTAAATAGTTGATTCGGTTGGGTGAAAGAATGTGCTCTAGCTCTAAGCCATATACCCGTGAGGCATCGGCTTGTTTGACATAAAAATAGTCGTAGTTATCGTTGAATTGATTGACCACTCTTATTCTGAAAGGTTTAGAGTTGGCAAAACGACAATAATCTATGCGATCGATGTAAAGATGCTTGGACAAGGTTTTGTCACCATCCATTTTTAGTATGGCGTAAATAAAGCTTAAAGCACTGTGTAGCTCTTGTACCGCATATTGAGGGTATATCACAGTTTCCCAGAGGGTGTCTTTGCCATAACGGTCTTCGAGCGGAAAGGTATCGGTATAGCGGAGGAGGTCGTTATAATTGAGCGAAAACTCAGAATGACGACCATAGCCACTGAGGTAAGTGCGCAGGTTTTCACTGATCGGAAAAAATGGCTTTTTTTTGGAGATGATGAAGGTCATAGGTTCAAGACTGGGGTAACTGAAAAATTTATTTGTGAAAACAAAATAACAAAAAAGAGAGAAGCCAGTGCTCCTCTCTCTTCATTTTTTATTACCAAAAGTGTTTTTTCACAAATTACCTCTTACTGCTTGCTCACGTTCGATGGCTTCAAACAATGCTTTGAAGTTTCCTTTACCAAATGATTTGGCTCCTTTGCGCTGAATAATTTCATAGAATACAGTAGGACGATCTTCTACTGGTTTGGTAAAGATTTGTAGTAAGTATCCCTCATCATCGCGGTCTACTAAAATATTGAGCTTACGCAAATCATCCATATCCTCATCTACTTTACCTACCCGTTGTTCCAGGTCTTCATAATAGTTGTCGGGCACGTGCAAAAAGTCTACCCCACGATTGCGTAACTCGCCTACGGTATGCAAAATATCATCGGTGGCTACCGCAATGTGTTGCACACCTGCTCCCTGATAAAAATCGAGGTATTCTTCAATCTGAGATTTTTTACGTCCTTCAGCAGGCTCGTTGATAGGAAATTTAATGTATCCATTGCCATTAGACACTACTTTAGACATAAGGGCAGTGTACTCAGTAGAGATGTCTTTGTCGTCAAAGGTAAGTAGTAATTTAAAGCCCATTACGTCTTCGTAAAACTTCACCCACTTATCCATCTCGCCTAACTCCACGTTGCCCACACAATGATCAACGTGTTTTAACCCTACCGGATTGGCTTTGATCCCTTCGCGTGGTTCATAACCAGGCATAAAAACGCCATTATAGTTGGTTCTTTCCACAAATTTATGAATAGTTTCGCCGTAAGTATGAATGGCAGCTATTTTAATTTCGCCGTATTCGTCGGTCAAAGTATGCGGCTCAATGGCAGACTTAGCGCCCCTTTTGACGGTTTCTTCATACGCTTGGTAGGCATTTTCTACTTGAATAGCCAACACTTTTACTCCATCTCCGTGTTTTTTTACGTGTTCACTCACTTCCGAACTGGGATGCATGGCTGTAGTCAATACCAAGCGGACTTTGCCTTGTTTCAATACATAAGATGCACGGTCACGTACTCCGGTTTCGGGACCAGCATACCCCACTAACTGGTAGCCAAATGCACTTTGATAGAAATAGGCTGACTGTTTGGCGTTGCCTACATAAAACTCTAAGTGATCGGTACCAATGATTGGCAAAAAATCGTGTGCTTGTTCCATGAACTTTTATATTTTGAATCCACATTAATCTTAATAACTTGAAGCAAAAATAAGATTTTTGTCCTATTTTCAGTAGTATCTTAACCAAGAATACAAAAAATTCATTTAATCCAATACATTCTATGCATATAAGATTCAAAACTGAGTTTTTACCAAATAATTAATAAGTACTATTTTGGTTTATGATGCTTGTTTCCAAATCGTTGAAGGAAAATATGCTTTCCAAACAATTTCCCTTCGTTGTCTCTCCTTTAAAAAACACCACTTAAAATAATACAATTACTAAACATACTGGGTGAGCACTTTGCCTGCGCCTACTATTTAGATGGCGGCTGTTAGTATTTTCAAATACTTAACTGGTTTTAACTTTACCTGAACTAAACCTTTACAGGTGATTTTATTGTTTAGCATTAAAATGTCTATTTTTGCAATATGATGTGGCGCTACACATACATATTGGGGTTTGCCCAATGGTCGACACTTCATATAAAATTATATAAAGTTTGGGGAGGATACCCTCTGAACTTTCAATATTGTCATTTCAAATATTTTGCAGTAATGGATATCGTAGAATTAGACCAGGCGTTGATTACTCTGGTAGAAAAAAAAATGGAATTAGGTCGTTTGAGTTATGCTGACACTTCTTATGATGAAGTAGAGGAGGAATTGCATGACCTGGAAGATGCTTTTGTTGACAAATATGGTGACTATCTGGAATCTATATTTGAAGGGGTACATGACAAGCACTGCCCAGATAGTGATGTGTTGTTACCCACTGCTTACCTTGCCAACAAATACCTAAAAACCGGACAAAAGGATAATGGTTCGTTTGACTATGATGTGGCTAATTATCAGGAAGGTGTAGTGGTAGATTCAGATTTTTATGATATTGCCCGATTAGTATTAATTCCTAATCCAGCGCGAATTGTTCTTTTTGCCAAAGATGGCAACCACCGCGAGGATGTATGGGTAGTTCAATAGTTTAAAAAAAAGGAACGGAGCAATACTTTCAAAGTATTGCTCCGTTCCTTTTCATGATTACAGTATCATATAAAGAGTAAATCGCGGCAAAGAGCACCTGTTGGTAGGTTTTGAAAAAAACTGACTGACCACTTTAAGGTGGTAATGTTTATAATTTTAGTTTTCCTGCAATCACTAGTGCAGTATCTTATCAAATAAGTATCCCTCTAAAATACTATTGAGCATCAAAACATCACATGTTATTTAATTCATTAGAATACATCATCTTTTTACCTCTGGTATTTATTTTATATTGGCTCTTATTTGCCAAAATAAAGCATCAAAACATGCTACTACTTGTAGCCAGTTATATTTTTTATAGTTGGTGGGATTGGCGTTTCTTGTTTCTAATTATTTTTAGCTCTTCCATAGATTATTTAATTGGATTAAAAATATTTCATACTCAGCAACAAGGTAAGCGGCAAAAATGGCTAGTCGCAAGCTTGGTTGCTAACCTTGGAGTACTATCTCTATTCAAATACTTTAACTTCTTCTCATCCTCTTTGCAGGATATATTATCACTTTTGGGCTGGCAAGTTGACACTATCACCTTGAACTTAATCTTACCTATTGGGATAAGCTTTTATACCTTCCAAACCTTAAGCTACACAATTGATATTTACAGAGGAAAATTACAACCATCTAAAAGCATAATCAGCTTTTTTCTTTATGTCAGCTTTTTTCCACAGTTAGTTGCAGGGCCAATAGAAAGGGGCACAAATTTATTACCACAAATTGATACACCCCGTATTTTCAAATACGAATTATTTAAAGCAGGGCTTTTCCAGATATTCATTGGTTTATTTAGAAAAATGGTGATTGCTGATAGTTTAGGGGTATATGTTGATAGTGTGTATGGGTACCCTGAATCGCAAAACTCAACAACTATATTAATTGCAACTATTTTTTATGCGTTTCAAATATATTTTGACTTTGCAGGTTATTCCGATATAGCGATTGGTAGCGCCAAGCTATTAGGGTTTCACTTCAATCAAAACTTTAATCTTCCTTATTTTTCTCAAAGCATTGCTGAGTTTTGGAGAAGGTGGCATATTTCACTTTCTTTTTGGCTTCGTGACTATTTATATATTTCGCTTGGAGGTAACAGAAAGGGCATAAGGATCACTTATCGCAACTTAATGCTTACAATGCTTCTAGGAGGGTTATGGCATGGTAGTTCTTGGAATTTCGTTATTTGGGGAGGGATACACGGTATAGCCTTGATTTGCGAGAGAGTTTTATTTAATACTAAAGATAAAAAACTTGGATGGATTGGTTGCTGCTATACCTTCTTAATTGTCCTAATATCGTGGATATTTTTCAGGGCTCAAGACTTAAAATCAGCTTTATTCATCCTGAATAAATTACTTGAGATGAATTTTACTCTAGAGTTCAACAATTACTTAAACCTGATTATAAAGTTATCTTTTTTTCTCACTTTAGGGTTAAGCTTTGACTTATTTTTATTCAAAAAAAATATCCCATTAGAAGATATTGGCAAAAACTTTAGTTTTATGAAACTCACTGGCTGGATTACGCTACTTATTTTAATGTTAACGCTATTTTATTCCACCTCAGAAAACTTCATCTACTTTCAATTTTAACTCTATAAATGACTAAATCAAACATTCTACGGATAGTTAAACTTGTTGTATTAGTTGCCATATTTAGTTACTTACTAGATAAGTTAGTTTTTATATCACTTAGTAGCTTGAGTAATCAAGTTTTTTCAGGTCAAAAAGTTGGCAAACTCAATCACTACTTAGCAGTGAAAGATTCCATGAAAATACTAATTTTTGGCAACTCACGTGCAAATCGCCATATCAATACAACGCTCATATCTGAACAAGCTTTTAATATGGGGGTTGATGGCAAAGGTTTAGCTTTCACGTCTACCCTAGTAAAATTACTACCTGTTAAAAAACAACAACTTATAATAGTAAATATAGATCCACAACAACTTTTTGATAAAAGTTATGATGGTAGTGACATTATGCATCTAGCCCATAAATATCATCATATTGCTATCATTGCTAAAAGTATAGATCAATCAGAATCGAGAAATCCTTTACGCAATTTTTACTGGTCTCTGGATTATAATAACAAATCTCTCAGTATAATCAAGCATTACTTCTTGCCTGAATATAATCACAAAAAATTTACTGGATATGAACCAATTGTATTAAGTAAAAAACAAACACAAACAAGAGCAAAGAAGCTAACTTATGCTACTTCAAACTGTGACACATTACTTAAAATAAATCCTTTAGCAATGTATCATTTGAAAGAGATTGTATCTTTCTGTAAACAAAACAATAAAAAGTTATTGGTTGTTAACACCCCTTATTATCATGATCTTTGTAAAAATGATAATATATTGATGGCAAGAATACTAAAAGATCTACAGGTTAATTTTTGGGATTATGGTGATTACTTTGGGAAAAAAAGTGCTCCTGATCTTTGGCAAGATAAGGCACACTTGTCACAACAAGGAGCCCACTTATTCTCACAAGGCTTGTCTAAAAAACTTAAATCTACTTATAGCTTTTAACCAATAAATTCATATTTTACTGAAAATAGGCATATTATAAATTATTATTTACCTACGGAGCACCGATATGCATCGGTATCTAAGGACTTGCGACTTGTCGCTTAAAGCCCCAATATTCATCGGCATCTAGCGCACTGGGTACTAAATTCCTTTCACATCGTTCGGCTCACAGCTCCGAGCTTGTTTTCGGAGGATTGTAAGCTTTTGCCTGCTGACTTCACCTAAAAAAACTCACGTAGCTTAAGCTAGGCTCGTTTTTTGGAGGTTTGACAGCCACCAAAATAAACTCGAGATAGTGTATAAACTACTTAGTTTCCAAAGCACTAGTGTTATGTCAATGTTGCATTTTAGGGTAAAGCCTCTTTAATTTAATCCTCGCCTCTTTAGTAGTAAATTGCCACTCTACTTTGGAGGCTTGTTTATTTCTTTGTTGATACCATTGAGTTGCTTGCTCTTTTAGCGCCTCCTTGGACTCGACTCTCTTGGCTAGTCCTTGTCTGGTTAGAATACTGAGTTCAATTTCAGCAATGTTTAGCCAAGAGCCGTGTTTGGGTGTTCTGACTACTTCTATGCGTTCTATAATAGCCCTGGCTCTTTTTGGTGGAAGTATTTCATAGAGTGCAGAGAGTTTGTGAGCTGCGTGATTATCCTCAATTAAGGTAATTTTGTGGGCATCTGCATACACTTCTTCGGCTAAATGTTGAATGACTTCTGCATAGGTAACGGCTTTGTGATTGTCTTTGACCAATACTTCCCTCCACCCAGCCTTAGGTTCAGTGAGCATATACATATCGGTTTCGTTCATATTCATAATCTTGATGAACGATCCCCTGATCATCGGTAAAACCCTGAGTAGTTTGAGCAATTAATTGCTTAGGCGATTCATCCAGGTTAACTACTGGATTTGCTGGGTTATAAGGACGCTGATAAACATCAAGAACTGATTCCATTTGACAAACAAACTCAGCTCCTGCTTCAGGAATGAGCCAGCTTTTTACCCGCCAAGGCTTGATTTCGTTTTTTTAAAATTTTACGTGCTCCTTCAATACTCATATGGGCTACATAGTCAAGTTCTACCATTTTATCAGCTAATAAGCGGTAAGTCCAACGTTGATAGCCCTCAGGAGGATCACTACAACGAAGGGCTATTAAATGGGCTTCTACATCGCCGGTGAATATCTTTTCTCGGTAGTTTTCCTGTTTTTTACCATATAAGGTAAGCTCAAAACCGCGTTCTATGAAACGCTGACGAATATTCTCTACTGTTTTTCGACGAACACCATATGCCTCCGAAATCTGTTGATCTTTCCAGACCTTGCTCCCTTGGCGATCGGCTGCTAAAAGAATATAGGCGCGTTTTACTAGGCTGCTTGTACTCTTGCGGTTTTGAATTAAACGAGTCAGTATAGAGCGTTCTTCCGAGGTTAAATCTACGTGATATTTCTTTTGTGACATATCCTTTTGGATGCTAATATAAAAACTATACCCTAATAACCAAAGTTGAAGTAACACTAGTACAACGGGGACTAAATAAGTAAAGAATAAATTACTACATTTGTGGGGTACAAATTTATACTAACAATGAGTCGCGGTAAAGCTTTAGAAAAATTAGAGTTGAATACTGTTCAGGAATCTATTTTAAGATCCTACTTGCATAAGCGTACAGCTTCCAAACACCATCTCCAGCGAATTAATATAATCTTGCTGGCTCATCAAGGCGTGAGCAATATGAAGATAGCAGAAGTTTTGTCGACTACCCAAAATACTGTTCGTAAATGGCGTACTCGCTGGTTAACTGGTTATGAAGAGTTATGTGCTTACGAGCAGGCAAAAACACGTAGCACTCCTAAGCTATTATCAAAAATGCTAGGGATGCTTTCTGATGACTCCCGTTCTGGTGCTCCTATGCGCATTAGTTTATCAGAAAAGGAAAACTTAGTAACCTTGGCTTGTAAAAAGCCCAAAGACTTTAATATACCTTTTACACACTGGAATCGGGATTTACTGGCATCCTTTGCTATGGAAAATGGCATTGTTAAGAAGATTTCCCCTAGCTATGTAAGCCGGATTTTAAAAAAAACGGGACATACGTCCTCATAAAAATCAATATTGGATGTTTCCTGTAATAGATGATTGGGAAGCTTTCAAAACACGTGTGAGGCTGGTTTGCGACTTGATTTTTAAGGCAATTCAGGGGGAAATTAATTTAGCCAGTGTAGACGAAAAAACAGGGGTTCAAGCTGTGGAGCGAAAAATCATCCGGAAAAATGGGAATCAAAGAACCGAATATGAATACAAACAAAATGGGACTACTTGCCTGATGGCTGCTGTTGACGTAGGAACAGGTGATATATGACACACGTGATGAAAATGACTTTCTCAAGCACTCACAGATAAATATCAAGAGAAGGATGAGGTGGTTATAGTGGCTGATAACTTAAATACTCACATGTCAGCTTCGCTTGTGAAGTGGGTAACGAAAAAGATTAAATTTGAGGGTGATTTGGGTACAAAAGGCTACAAAGGCATATTAAAGTCAATGGAAAGCCGTAAGAAGTTTCTGGAAAATCAATCGCACCGGGTTAGGTTTGTTTACACCCCAAAACACTGTTCCTGGCTGAATCCCATTAAAAACTGGTTTTCTAAATTACAAAGGCAAGCCATAAGCCGGGAAAGTTTCGAGTCCAAAGAAGTTCTGTGTCAAAGAATAGAGAATTACATACAGTATTATAACAAGTTTTTTGCAAAAACCTTGAAATGGAAATTCAAGGGATTCACAAAAGACCGTAAATTTTACGAACAAGATACGGCAGTAGAGTCACAATTTAATTCATCAGGAACTTAGTCCCCATTGTACTAGGGGCTTGCCCCCTGTCGGGACTTTTAAGTAAGTAATATTTCACCCCTCTTTTTTAATAAAGATCAAACTTTGGGCTTTTATCTTAGCTTTGTAAAATTTTTATTCAAACTTTTATAAAATATGGCACTCAATAAGAAAAAGGCGTCAGAATCGCTCACCACCATGACTGAGCTGGTATTGCCTAATGACACGAATACTTTGAATAACCTCATGGGGGGACATTTGATGTATTTGATGGATATTTGTGGGGCTATTGCGGCTCAAAAACACTCTAACCGAATAGTAGTGACTGCTTCGGTTGATAACATTTCGTTTAAAGAGCCTATTGCTTTAGGTGATGTAGTAACAATTAAGGCGCATGTATCTCGTGCGTTCAATTCATCGATGGAGGTGTATCTGGAGGTAACTGCAGGTAATATACCACAGGGTACTATGCGTGAAACTAATAAGGCCTTCCTTACTTTTGTGGCGGTAGATCAGTCTGGCAATACTATTATGGTGCCTGAGTTGGTGCCTGAAACAGAGAAGGAAGTTGCTTTGTTTGACGGGGCGTTGCGCCGCCGACAATTGAGGCTGATTTTGGCGGGTAAAATGAAGCCCAATGATGCTACAGAGCTTAAGTCGTTGTTTGACTCATCGCCTAACTAATTTTTGTTTTTTGTTTTAGTTTATCACTATAGTAAGCCGCTATGCTTCCTACGATTAGTATGCTGGCTACGGTTATTTTTGCCCATAGTTGATTGAATAATGATACGGGTAAATGGAGGTATTGGAGTAGCACAATTTCGGTAAACAGGTAAAAAGCCAGAGCAACCATAAAGATAATGCTTGGTTTGTAGCGTGAGGCAATAATGCCTAAGGTAATGTAAGGCATACCCAGCATCACTCCTGCCCATTTGGCACCCCAGGGTACTTGTAGTCTCAAAAAAATAAAAATGTATAACATGCCTATGAAATACAATAGGCTGATGGCCCATTTTACGAATGATTGTACTTCTTGTACTCGTTTCCGGGCTTTTTTGATTTTAGACAAGAATGTGTCCTGCTGGCTTTGGCTTCCTTCTATGGGAAAGCCGCACTCAGTACATTTCTTGTCTAAGACCAATGTTTTGCTATGGCAGTGTGGACATTTTTGGGTGGATAATACGTCTGCGGCCATTGACTAGTTGCAAAATTGAGAGTTAAATAAAAGGTGTTTCATCTGATTTTTGATGGTTATTCTTTTATTTTTGATGACAAATCTTTGATGATGTCTAAATACATTTTGCGCTCTTCTGCCGATACTTTCACCAACTCCATCAATTCTCCCATACCTACCCCACTTCCT
Source organism: Microscilla marina ATCC 23134 (assembly GCF_000169175.1). Lineage (NCBI taxonomy): Bacteria > Pseudomonadati > Bacteroidota > Cytophagia > Cytophagales > Microscillaceae > Microscilla > Microscilla marina. The sequence continues at coordinate 191,583 of NZ_AAWS01000004.1, read as the reverse complement.
TCTTTTTTGCTGGTGAGCAAATAGGGTTCCTGATCTTCATTTACCATATTTTCCGGCTCATCATCTAAAAAATACATAATAGGATACCTTAGGTGCTCTGCAATTTTGGTAAGGTATTTTACTTCACAACTGTTTTTGTTGTAAATACGATACAAACTTGCCACACTGATGCCTGCATAGTCTGCTACTTCTGCGGCGTCTGCCCCTCTGGTTTTTATAGCTGCTTTAATTTTTTCACCTAATAACATAATTAATTACTATCAAATTTGCATATATAAAAATAAAATATTACTTTTGAGTCAATATTTTCATACAATTATAACAATTGATATGAAATTACTAAAATTTTAGAGTAAAATCAAGTGTGACCCATAATAAAAACGCTACTTTGATAACTTAGATTTTATTGTATTTGAAATTTTTACACATAAAACCCCTGTTTTGTAACAATTCAGTAGCAAAAATTTGAGTACATACTTTCTAATACGTCAATTTGCAAGTAAAACCTTGAAACCTGATAAAACCAGACGCAAATTAGTAAATCTCAAAATTTGTCCCAAAAACACAATGCAAGCCATATAACCATTACATAATTTATACTAAATGATACATGTTAGCTAAAGGTGTTTGCTTTAACATGATCCGTTAGAGGTACTACACCATGTGGGTACCTCTTTTTTATTCCCTCCTCCCTCTTTTATCTGATAATCTTTGAGCTGCATGATTTTGTTAAATGTTTACGGTAGGTACTCTCAGTAAATTACTATTTTTGACCATTGTATAGTTTACATTTCAAAAACGTTGCATTATGACTGTTATCAAACAATTTTGTTGGCTTTGTCTTTTTGTGTTGTCTACATCTACGCTTGTAGCACAAAGCAAGTTGCTACAATCGGGTCCTATGGTGGGTTATTCTACTATGAAAGAGGTATTGCTGTGGGTACAAACCAAGAAGGCGGCAAAAGTTCACTTTAAGTATTGGAAGGAGGGTAAACCTCAAAGCAAAATGAGTACTGCTGTGGTGCTCACCAACGCCAGGACTGGTTTTGTAGCCAAAGTAGTGGCTGAAGTGTCGCAAGGCAAAAAATATGTGTATGAACTGTATATTAACAACCGATTGATACCCCGTCCTTATCCGCTTAAGTTTCAAAGCCAAACGCTGTGGCAATACCGTACTGACCCACCTCCCTTTAAGTTTGTGTTTGGTAGTTGTGCTTATGTCAATGAGCCTGAGGTTGACCGTCCGGGTAAGTCTTATGGAGGCGATTTTCATATTTTTAAAACTATTTTAGATCAAAAGCCTGATTTTATGGTTTGGGGGGGCGACAATGTATATTTACGTGAAGTAGACTGGAACTCACGCATGGGTATTATGCAACGCTACACGCATACCCGGTCGTTGCCCGAACTACAGCCATTGTGGGGCAGTGTGCATCACTTTGCTACTTGGGATGATCACGACTTTGGCCCTGATAACTCTGATGGGTCGTTTTGGAACAAAGAACTGACTACTGAAGCTTTTAAATTGTTTTGGGGGAATCCTAACTATGGGGTTGCCGGGGGTATCAGTGGTACTTTTACCTGGAATGATGTACAGTTTTTTTTGATGGATAACCGCTATTTTCGTACTTCCAGTAATCCACAATTGCAAAAACCTCAAATGCTGGGTGATCGTCAGCTACAATGGCTAATTGAAGCACTCAAGTATAGCAGGGCAAGTTTTAAGTTTGTAGTGGTGGGTAGTCAGGTATTAAACAACACTGACTTTAGTAAAGCATATTGGGCAGAAAACTATTCCAAATACAAGGTAGAGCAGCAAAAATTGATCAATGCTATCAAAGAAGCCAATGTACGAGGGGTTGTTTTTCTTACCGGTGACCGCCACCATACCGAGTTGAGTAAGTTGGAACAAAACACTCATTACCCCTTATATGATGTCACTATTTCTCCTTTTACAGCGGGCGCTTCGGGCAAAAGAGGTGAAGGTGAAAAAAACTCGTTAAGGGTGCCTAACACTTATGTAGGTGTAAGAAACTTTGCCGTAATGGAAGTAAAAGGTCCTCGCCGTAATCGGGTGCTTACTATGAAGGTATTGGACAGTAAAGGTAAAGAAATGTGGAAGTATGAAATTAAAGCCCGTGATTTACGTAAAAAATAAAGTATTTTTGAGCAGCGGGTTAGTACTCCAGACACTAAATATGTAAAGCGGTATTTTGCACCCTTTGCCCTTTGGCTTCTCTTAAAAAATATCACGTAGCTATGGCTATGCTCTATTTTTGAAGATCGCCAAAGAACAAAACTCATCAAAATTCCTACTTTACCTACTTAGAAGCTAGAGTACTAGTTGTTTTATCATTTTCCTGTGCTTGGTTATAGCATTGATGCAAAGTTGCTTTTTATAGCTGAATAAACTCAAAATTTTGACAGATGAAAAAACCACTCAAAGAAAACGAGGATTATTACATTGAAAATGGTTTTTATGTTTTCACGGCCAAATATCACCTGGTACGAGGCTATTGCTGCAAAAATGGTTGTAGACATTGTCCTTATGGTTTTAAGAAAAAGAAGTCTTGATCAATGGCTTATATTTATTATGTTTCTGGCGGACAACGTTCGGGTAAAAGTAGCTATGCCCAACGCCTTGCCCTACAGCTAAGTGCACAACCAGTATATTTAGCTACTTCGAGGGTTTGGGACAAAGACCACCAGCGCCGTATAGAGCGACACCAGGCAGACCGCAACGAGCAGTGGGTAAATGTAGAAGAAGAAAAATATATAAGCAAGCATAACTGGCAAGACCAAGTGGTGGTGATGGACTGTGTAACGCTTTGGCTTACTAATTTTTTTAGTGACACTCAATATAATGTAGATCAGTCGCTTAAAGAGGCACAACAAGAGTTTGACTTATTCATTCAACAAGAGTTTACTGGTATTATCATTAGTAATGAAATAGGCATGGGGTTGCACGCTGACACAGAAGCAGGACGAAAGTTTACTGACTTGCAGGGTTGGATGAACCAATATATAGCCCGGAAAGCTGATCAGGCCATTTTTATGGTGTCAGGGTTGCCCCTCACTGTCAAGTAGTAGAAGGGCAATATTTATTTTGGGAAAACTGACTATACCTGGGAATCAAACTTGTGGTGAAATGGTCTAATATGTTTATGAACCGTTCAAAAATAGCATGATGATGAACCGAAATCGCCTTATAATTGCCCTGTTATTTGCCTTGGGCTTATTGCTTTCTAATGGCTTAATGGCACAAAACGAACGTCGAAAACGACCTAAACTTACCGCAGAACAACGTGCAGCACGCCTTGACAAAATGATGGCACGCATGAAGGATTCGCTTAGCTTAAGCGATGACCAGACAGGCAAAATAAAGGCATTGAATATAAAAATGCGAACAAAAATGATGGCTGCACGCAAGCAGTACTCAGATGACCGCCAGATGATGCGGGAAGAAATGATGGATTTACGCATTAGGTACCAAAAGGGCGTGAAAAAAGTGCTGGATAAAAAGCAGTGGAAGAAGTTTAAAAAAATGGAAGCCGAAAGGCAAAAACGGAGAAGGGAGCGTTGGAAAAACCGAAAGAAGGACAATAAAGGGTAAGACATAAAAAACCACCTAAAGTAAAGATTCAGGTGGTTTTTTATTTGTATGTTCAAGTAATTGCTTGGTTAGTCTTTTTGCAAATTATACACATAAGTATTAGGGTAGGTACTGGTACTTACCCGATGTGTAAGTGTGAGCCGAATAGCTCCTGTACAAGTAAGCACAAAACCTGCTCCTTCGACTGTGCCATCAGTAGTGGTCAAATTAATCAAGGCTGGGTCCCAGGCATGTTGCTTTTCAACAGTAACTTCTCCTGTGGCGGCGTTTACACCCACTACCACGTCATAATTATTATCTTCTTTTGCTCCGCCTGCGGCAAAATGTCCAAAAATATCCTTGATAATAAATTTATCTGCTCCTGAACCAGGCTCAATGGTAATCTTTCTGGTGGCATTGTTTAAACCCGCACCAAACGGATCGTCTACTACGCTGTAGGTACCCACTACATTGGCTGCTACAAAAGGACAAGAAACAAAGGTAGTAAAATCATAGGCAGACCTTTGCCCCACATTGCCATTGAGGTTTTGGCTAATGTCTGATATTTGATGTTCTACACCCTCTTTGTCTTTTACCCGATTTATAAAGTCAATTTTATCGCCTGCCTGTAAATCAGTAGCACTGGTTAAGTTGATCGTTTGATCATCGGTAGCTCCTGCCTTTAACGTATCAACTATAGTACCCACGGCTATTGCCACCTCTGAAGCCGTAATCTCAAAATCACCGTTTACATTGGTAATGCTTTTGACAAACTTCAGTTCTGAAAACGCCGTGGTGGATCGAGTAATTTTCGCATAAACCTCCATGGATGCTACATTCCCGCGTGGGTCTCTCAAGGTACCTGTATACCTCGCGTTGGGCAGGTCTTGTACGTCAAACAAAGAAGAGTTTACAGCCTCTAGCAATACCATTGCCCCCGCCCTGGCCTCAGGAAGAGGGCTGACATTTTTTCTACACGAACTCATCAAAGTTGCTAATGCAACAAGGGATAAAAAGCTATATATAATTTTTTTCATGTCTTTTTTGCTATGAACCCACCCTGAGGCATTGAACTTTGGGCATATACCCAAGGTGGGGTCTGTTTGTCAATTTTACTTTAGACCACTCAGGGTTTGCCAAAAAACTTTTTCGCCAAAAACTCTTTGTACAGCGTTGGAGTTAGTATTGATGTACACAGCTGGGTAAAACATCAAGGCACCGTTTTCGCCTGAGCCTTCAATCAAAGTTGGTTGCAAGCGTGAGGGAAAACCAGTACGACGAAACGCATTGTAAATGTCTATTCCGTTGCCATAGGCGGCTTTATAAAATTCTGAAACCACCACATCAAGTGGGTTGGTGTAGCCCAAACTTGCCGGGTTGTCATAGCCAGCCAATAAAGCATTTACATAGTTGTTAATAGCAGTAGTACTTGGTTCATACTTTTGTTTTGGAGAGGTATCAGGGCCATCATCTTCTTTGGTATTTGGGTCATCTATCTCGTTCAACAACACTTTATTATAATCAACATCTCGTGTTCCAAAAGAGATTGTTTTGGCAATAGAAGCTCTCATCCCTTTTTCAAATAATGCCCTTGCATCTTCACCGGTTCCCATTGTAATCGCTGCTTCTGCTCTTAAGAAGTCAACAAAAGACGACAACATAATAGGTGCAATGCCATAACCACCTGCCCCAGAGCCTTGTCGCCCCCTTGTGTCTTGACTGTAATCAAACTTGCCACCTACTGGGTATACTCCATATATGGTTCTTAGCAAACCATCGGGTGGAATACCCGCTGCATCGCCGTGGTCACGCCCCCAATAGCCGACACCAGGTCCAGTAAGTTGACAAAACACGTCGCTGGCAGCAAAATGACTGGGCTTATCTTGAGTTACACAACGTTTTTCATTTACATCGGTAGTGTTGGTGGTTTCCTGCCGATAAAAGTAATAACGAAGGCGAGGATCGTCTAAATTAGCCCCGGCAAAAGCAGCAGTAAACCTGTGCATATATCCAATAGATTGATACACACTGGCTCCGTTGTCGTAATCGCCTCTGTATGATGGGTGGCGACTATCAGGATTTGCCAGGTTGGTACCATAAGTAAAAGCAAAATCATCTGCCTCGCTACTGATCAAGGAAGCATCATTGGCCAGTGCTTGTGCTTTGGCTACCGCTCCCCCAAAAGGGTCGGTGCTTGAAGCACTTACTTGTACGTACATTCTAAATTTTAATGTATTGATGAGCTTTCTCCACTTAGCGACATTATCTGTAGTGTTGCCACCAAAAAACAGGTCGTTGCCAGGCAGTATAGATGTTTTATCAAAATCAGCCAGTGCTTCGTCTAACAATACCTCGCAAGCCTTGTAAATATCAGCTGAAGCATCTCTTTTTGGGTTGGTATTTCCTTCATTGCCCTTGATTGCTTCGGCAAAAGGGACATCTCCAAAAAAGTCTACCAATGTTGTATAAGCATACGCCTTGGCAATTTTAGCAATAGCAACGTGAGTAAATAATTCTTTCTCAGTTGCTGCTGGAATCAACGCTTCGACATCAGCCAACAGACCTGCATAAAAAGAAGTCCACTCTCCGTCAAGGTTTTCGGGCGTGTAGGCGTTGTTATATAATGGTCCAAACATATGAGTCATACGTGTGAGCTCTGACCCCTCGTTGCTCAATTCATTGAATACATTAGCCATGCCCAACTGTACACTGTTGAGTAGTAAGTCTGGTTCTATGGCATTGGGTGCCAATGCATTTGGGTTATTTTTTGGGTTAATGTCTAATGTCTCACAAGAGCACACCAGCAGCATCACCAAAGTATATATAAAAGAGGTTAGTTTTAGATTCATTTTCTATAAATTTTTCTTTCTTAAATAGCATTGATTAAAAAGTGAGTTTTAAGCTTCCTCCAAACCGTTTGGCAGATGGTGAAGCCAGGAACTCAATTCCACGTCCATTGCCTACCCCAGTACCCAAAGAGTTAGGGTCTACATTGGTACCTTTCGGAAAGTTGAAAGCATTGTACCACAAATTGTAACCAGAAAGCGTAAATTGAACCATTCCAAAAGGCGTCTTTTCAATCAAAGCCTTGGGCAGGGTATAAGAAAGAGATACTTCATTCAAGCGTAAATGAGTGGCATCGAACACTTTAAATTCATCTGCCCCCAAACCCAATACATTGAAATACATATCAGTAGCTGCTATTTGTATATTGTTTTGTTTGGCAGCATCTGAGGCTAACACCCCAGGCAATATAAATGTCTGACGGCGGTCAAAGTTGGTACCTTCGGTCATGCCACGGGCTAACAAAGTAGCGGCAGTTAAAGAGAGAATATTGCCTCCCCCCTGGTATTGCCATTCAAAGCTTAGGGTAATCCCATTCCAGGACAAAGTATTTGTCAAAGAACTTGTAAAGTCTGGTTGTGGATTGCCAATTACACCAGCTGTAGGGTCAATTACATAAGTACCATCACTTGCTACAGTATATTGCCCATTTGTTCTTTGCACTTTGGTGCCAAACAATGCCCCAAATGGTTGACCTGGACGGGCCAGGTTACCACGGTTAGTAAAACCAGCAATAATTACCTGGTCTTGTCCAGGAGCAAGCGACACTACCGTGTTTTTCATTGCTGTAAGTACCCCCGAAACATCCCAACGGAAGCCCCCAACAGATAAAACTTTAATACTTGCCTCCAACTCGATTCCTTCTACTTTTATTTCACCTGCATTGGTGGCTTGTACCGTATAACCGCCTGCGGGGTCTAACAGTTGGGTTTGGTTCAATAAGTTAGTGGTTCGCTTTTGAAACAAAGAAACTTCAAGACCCACTTTATTTTTGAACAACTGAGTCTCAACGCCCACTTCAAGCTCGCTTAGTCTTTCGGGCTTAAGGTCAGGGTTGGCCAAGCGATTGGCTACCGAATTGCTTTGTATCAAAGTACCATCGTTTTGCTGAAAAGCTCTGGTAGAAAGTCCAAGGGTATTTCTGGTAGAATAAGCAGTGGGGAAATTGGCAGAAGAACCGTACCCTACACGTAATTTTAAATAGCTCAAAATGGTACTTTCTTGTAACGCACTGATGGCAGAGGTTAAATCAACCGCCAAACTAACCCCTGGATAGAATATACTTTGATTTTTTGTTTCTAAAGTATTTGCCCAGTCGTTTCTGCCTACCAAATTCAAGAATAAATAGTTTTTGTAACTAAAATTAGCCTGCAAATAGGCTCCCAAGCGGTTTTCGTCTCTGGTAAACTGATTAGATGTTTGGGTGTCAAAATTAAAGTGACGGAAAATGCCAAACACCGATTGGTTGACACTGAATACACCCTGACGATCTAACGCATCTCTACGAGCGTTGAACCCCAAAATAGCATCTAACTCAATGTCTTCTGTCAGGCTCTTATTGTAAGAAAGGATCAAGTCGTGGTTAATGATGCGGTTTACTATAGAATAAGTATTATAGAAGCCATTCTGAAAACCCGTGACTACTCCACCTTTGTGCTGTCCACCCGCATTTTGCTCGGTATACTGGTCAATGCCTATGCGATACATGAGGTTTAGGTGGTCATTAAACTTATAGGTAGCATTGATTTGCCCAAAAAAACGATCTACTACTTGAGAAGCAAATGCATTTTCCAAGGTCCAACGAGGGTTTTGAATGTCATTACCGCTACGGTAATATACACTTCCACCTGTAATAGGATTTTGATATGGCAGCCCCATCAGGTCTACACTTATGGGCGTATAAAAAATGTTACCAAAGATCGAAGGACTCACTGGGTTACTTCCCTGGCTAGATGCAGTAGGGGGCGTTTCATACTTTGTAGTAGTGTAATTCAAAGTTGCCCCAACTGTAATATTATTGGCTAGAGTAGTTCTTCCTCCAAAGCTAAAGTTATTGCGAATCAGGTTGTTACCTGGTGTAAAACCTTTGTCATCATAATAACCATAACTTACACTGTAGCTAGTTTTAGGGCCACCGCCTCTGATACTTAAAGATGTAGAAGCTGTGACACCAGTACGGAAAAAGCGGGGTACGCTGTTATAAGCTTTGTACTCATATTGTTTTCCCTGAAATTCAGGAAAAGCCGCCCTTAAGCTCGCATCGCTAAACTTTGAATATGGGTGAGCTACTGTATTAATTTCGCTAAACTCTGGTCCCCAGTTACTAAAGAAAAATCCAAAGTTTTGGTAAAAACCACCTCCATAGTTATCCTGATAGTCGGGCAGTGATGCAATTTGGGTAGCAAAGACAGATTGAGTTAAAGTGATTTCTGCTTTTCTGGCCGCTTTTCTGCTGCTTCCGGTGTTGGTAGTAATCAGAATAACCCCATTACGACCACGATCGCCATACAATACAGTGGCGCTCAATCCTTTGAGTACGTTTACACTCTCAATGTTATTGGGGTCAAGGTCTAAGAAGCGACTCGATTGCGTTTGCCCATCCTGAAAGTTGCCTTGTGTATTGGTTTGGCTATCAAACGGTACCCCATCTACAACAAATAAGGGTTGATTTGAGCCACTAATAGAGGTATAACCACGCATAACAATGTTGGTACCTGCACCAGACATACCACTGGTTTGAGTAACATCCATACCGGCTACTTTGCCCCTTAGTATGCGTCCAATATCACTTTCAGGTTTTTCCTGAATTTTGCTCCCATCAATAGTAGATACCGCATACCCTAAGGCTTTTTTTTTCTTTTCGATGCCTGACGCCGTCACTACCACTTCAGAAAGAGATGTTTCTGACATCTTAATATCAAAGTTGGTTTTACCATTGGTGGCTACTTCCTGGGTTTCCATACCTACATACGAAAACACCAATATCGCGTCTTGAGGGATACTTAAGGTAAAAGAACCGTCAATATTAGTGGCAGTTCCTTGAGTTGTGCCTTTCACAACCACATTTACCCCTGGTAGCCCTTCACCAGTGTTGACGTCAGTTACTTTACCAGAAACAGTTCTGCTTTGAGCCGTCAACTCAAAAACAACCAGTAAAACAAGGGTAAAAGTGAATAGTAATTGTTTTTTCATATAAATGAGGGTTAGTCATAAAAAAATAAATAAGTGTCGTTTCTAAGCTAGGTAATATCTGAGCGATTATCCAAACATAATGTTAAAAAGCTCTTAGCTGCATAAAAAATATTGAACTTTTCAAATATTACATATAATAAAAACCAAGGAGAATCAGTACAAATCATTCAGTCATTACCAAAAAACATTTTATTAGGTACAAATAAAGAAATAAAGGGTCATGGAAAAATTATATTTGGCTAATAAGCAATATAGTTATAAAATACACTTTACTTTACGTAGAATCGGAAGATACAAGGGGGTAGGTATACTCGGGAGAAACACTCAAAGTGAGGATGGTTATTACAGTAAATATAAGCTGTACTATACCAATAGCCAACTTACATTAAGCGCTTGATGCTATTTGTTTTTTTGGTAGATTAATAGTTGGGAAGAGGTAACAATGAATAATAAAGAAGAAGTAATAAAAGGGGTTAATAAACGGCTTTTCTGCACTTTAGGTACATTATCAAGCGTAATGCTCACTGGCTGTTCTTGCTTATTGTAGATATTTATTTTAGTAAGTTTTTTGTTTTTCCACCAATACAAATAACTCCTGGCTAAACTAAAACTTTGTAGGTTTAAATAAGGCAGTCTTTTTTTAAAGCTGCCCAAATTGTCAAATACCCAAATGCCTGTAGTTTTTTCAAAAAGGTACAACAGGTTTTCATGTTCTTGTAAGTGTATCACCTCATTAAGCTTTACCCCTAAGGATAAGTCAAGTGAGGTGTGGGCAATGATTTTATTGATTTTGGGATTGTACTTTTTAATACTCATATCCCCTTCGTCAAAAATCCAGACATTATTGTCACTGGCCAATGCAGCTTGTTTTACATAACCCACGGTAGGAAGTGCAATACTCTGGCGGGTTATTTCATTCAGGAAACGATCCAGGATAACATATTCCTGAAAATCTTGATAAAATAAAAATAGTTGTAGGGTCTGAGAGGTGACCATTGAGGTAATGACCCCTAGTTTTTCGGGTGAATAGATATTTACTTTTTTTGCTGTAGAGTCAAACTGAATTACATTTCCATCAGCATCTGCTACATATATATTTTTTTTACGGTCAAAAGTGGCATGTATGATATTATTGAGTGGTAGTTTTTTGGTTAACTGGTAAGTTTGAGCTTGTATGGGTGCCAACACACCAAACTGACCCAATAAAAAGCACAATAGGTATACTCTTTTTCTCTTGTGAAACACCATATACTATTGTTTTAAGTCAAATCTGATAGGTATACACCAGGTAAATCTTTTTCAAAGGCCTCTAAAACCACATTTGTACCATCAAAACAAGCATAAGTTTGAAAATGCAACCACTCTCCTAAATTGATGTAACGACTATTTTCGTTTACTGGGAGGTCTAAGGGTAAATGACGGTGACCAAAAATATAATAATCGTGGTGTATCGTTTTTTCAAGCTCTTTGGCATATTGCCACAACCATTCATCTTCACCAAAAAACTGGTCGTCTTTTTTCATATTGGTTGCCCGACTTTTTTTTGACCACCTATCAGCCAGCCCTATCCCGAAATTAGGGTGCAGCCTTGCAAACAACCATTGTGCAAATTTATTGGTAAATACTTTTTTTAAACGTTTATAAGTATGATCTCCCGGCCCTAGTCCGTCTCCATGACCTACATAAAACTTCTTTTGATTAATTGTCCATACCTGTGGCTGGTGGTATACATCTACGCCTAGCTCTTGAGTAAAGTAGTCAAACATCCACAAGTCATGATTACCAGTAAAAAATACTACTGGAATACCACTATCAGTAAATTCGGCTAAGGTGCCCTGCAAACGGGCAAACCCCTTAGGAATGGCACGCTTATACTCAAACCAAAAGTCAAATATATCGCCTACTAAAAAAACTGCACTGGCTTCTGCTTGAATTGAACGCAACCATTTTACAATTTTGTACTCACGTATACGGCTTTGCTCATAGGTAGGTGTTCCTAAATGAAAATCGGAAGCAAAAAACACTTTTTTACCCGATTCTATTTGGAAATCAGTGGTCAGAGTTGTCATCAATAAAAAATAATATGATTTCTTTTGGACCGTGGGCACCCAATACCAGGGTTTTTTCAATATCAGCGGTACGGCTGGGGCCAGTAGTGAGGCTAATCATAGAAGGCAAAACGCCTTGACTATACTTATCGCTCATCAAAGCCAATCCCTCTCTAACTCCATAAACTAATTGAGATGCATACGCTACTACTATGTGTACAGGAGGATAAATAGAGAGTCTACGGCCACTTGTTTGACGCGAAGAAATCAACACACTACCGGTTCGGGCAATCAATGCCTCACAAGAAGTAATGCCTATTTCTGCACGCAAAAAATCAGTGTCATCATAAGTAAACTTAATGTCTCCTGCCTCTACTATTTTTTGCAAATCACGTTCCCATACATATATATTTTCCTCATCTCGTTGAGTTAATACATGTTTTAGGGTGTCAACAAACATCTCTGTACTTTCGCAATAATAAAAATCTCCATTATTTTGCTTAAAGTTTTCAGCAAAAATCACTTCTGGATACTCTTCTTGCGACTTTGTATAAACCCCTACCGAAAAATCCGGTTTAGGCATTGGATTTTTGGTAGGGGTTTTTAGTGCTTGTTTTATACGGCTTAAAATATTCTCTCGCGCACTCAAAATATATTATTTATTCTTTATTATCCGATTGTTGATCATCTTCGTCTACTTTTTTCTCCTGCACTACTTCATTGACGATCTTACTCTCACCTTCTTTTTTATCATCATGCTGCCCATTGGTGTGTTTGGTGTAGGTCTCATAAGAAGTTTCGTTCTCAAAAGGTCTTTTACCAATCAGTCTTTCCAAGTCATTTTGAAAAATAATTTCCTTAGACAATAACTCCTGAGCTATAATCTCTAACTTATCCTTTTTATTAGTAAGCAAAGCCTTGGTTCTGTCATAACATTCAGCAATCAAGTTTCTTACTTCCTCGTCAATAGTTTTAGCCGTATCGTCTGAGTAAGGCTTGGTAAAAGAATATTCAGAATTTGATTTAGAATCATAAAAAGAGACATTGCCTATTTTATCATTCATACCATATACTGTCACAATTCCATAAGCCATCTTAGTGATGCGCTCCAGGTCGCTTAAAGCACCCGTTGATACTCTGCCAAACACCAGGTCTTCAGCAGCACGTCCACCTAATGTCATACACATCTCGTCCATCAATTGCTCTTTGGTATGCAGGAATTGTTCACGAGGCAGGTACTGAGCATACCCTAAAGCCGCGATTCCTCGAGGCACAATACTTACTTTTACCAACGGATCGGCGTGCTCTAGAAACCATCCTGCTACTGCGTGTCCAGCTTCGTGATAAGCTACAATTTTTTTCTCACTAGGTGAGATAAGCTTGTTTTTCTTTTCCAAACCACCAATTACCCGGTCAATGGCATCTTGAAAGTCTTGCATAGTTACTGCCTTTTTATCTTTACGGGCAGCAATTAAAGCACTTTCGTTACAAACATTGGCTATCTCTGCACCAGCAAAACCAGGAGTTTGAGCAGCTAGTTTTTTCGAATCCACATCATCAGACAGTTTCAAAGGATTCAAGTGTACTTTGAAAATAGCCTCACGACCAATAATATCAGGTTTATCAATAGACACCTGACGATCAAATCGTCCGGGGCGCATCAGAGCAGAATCTAAAACATCGGGACGGTTGGTAGCCGCCAATATAATCACCCCTGAATCGGTAGAAAAACCATCCATTTCAACCAATAACGAGTTCAAGGTATTTTCTCTTTCATCGTTTGACCCTGGCATTTGTCCACGCCCACGTGAACGTCCAATAGCGTCAATCTCATCTATAAAGACAATACAAGGTGCTTTTTCTTTAGCTTGTTTAAACAAATCACGCACTCGTGCAGCTCCTACTCCTACAAACATTTCTACAAAGTCGGAACCTGACAAACTAAAAAATGGCACACCAGCCTCGCCTGCCACTGCTTTTGCTAACAGGGTTTTACCAGTACCAGGAGGGCCTACTAACAAAGCGCCTTTGGGTATTTTACCACCCAAGCTGGTATATTTGGTGGGGTGCTTCAAGAAATCTACAATTTCTTTTACCTCTTCTTTGGCTTCTTCCAACCCAGCAACATCGCTAAAGGTAATCTTTACCCGATTTTCGGCGTCAAATAAGGCAGCTCTAGACTTACCAATGTTAAAAATTTGTCCACCTGGACCACCACCGCCAGTCATACGACGCATTAAAAACCACAAACCAAACAGCATTAAAAACAGGAACCCCCAATTGAGGATAAAACCAGTGAAGTCTGAGTCTTGCTTTGACTCATAACCTATGCGTTCGCTTTCAGCAATTTGCTGACTTGCTATCATTTCATCCTGCACCTCTCTGAAACGTTTTTCGAAAGATTCGCCAGATAAAATGTGAAACTTGAAGTGTGGTCCACGACCTGACCCTAAGGGTGAGCGTTGTTCTTTTAAAAGCTTATCATATTTTTTAAGAGAATCGGCTTTAAGCGTTACCTCTACAATTTCTTTATTAACAACAACAACTTTGGCTACATCACCTTGTCTTAATATTTTATCAAATTTCAGATTAGTAATTTCTATAGCCGAACTACTTTTACTGAAATAGGCAATTCCTGCAATAAGAATAATCAACACCGTAATCAACCAAAACTGATAGCCTGACCTTTGGGGTGTCTTATTGTTATTGGGAGTTAGCTTTTTCTTTTTTTGATTATTGTTTTTGCTCATTGTTTTTTACATCCTCATTATTGGATATTAATTAACTTAATAATTATATATATTGTTTGGGTCATTATCAGGGTCAATCTTCGTAACAATTGCATCCCCCCACAAATCTTCCAATGCATAAAAGTCTCGTCTGTCTTTACGAAATACATGCGCCACAACGTTCACGTAGTCCATCAAAATCCATTCCTTGTTATCCTTGCCTTCTTTGTGCCAGGGGTTCTCCTGAATATGCTTATACACTACTTCTTCAATTGATTCACTTATTGCATCTACCTGATTTACAGTGTTCCCAGAACAAATGACAAAGTAGTCAGCTATTGATTGATTGATTTTCTTTAGATCTAGCACCACCACGTCCAACGCCTTCTTTTCCAACATCCCTTCTACTACAATTTTGCTTAATTCCTTAGAACTAAGCTCTACTTTAGTTATTTTCATCCTTTATAGTTAATTTTGCCATAAAATTACAAAAAATATTTGCATAACCTTACACTCAATACATTATTCGTAGGTAAACCTGTCATACACCTGCCAACCTGTCACTCAACTAACACTTATGCTCGCAATTTGGCAGCAAAAGAGAGAGTTGTTGAGGGGACAGTCATCCTTACTTCGGAGCAAACTGCGGGGAGGGGACAAATGGGGAATCGTTGGGAATCGGAGCCTTATCAAAACATGACATTGTCTATTGTATTATGTCCGACTTTTCTAAAAATAAGTGAACAATTTCACTTGAATATAGCCATTTCACTAGGCATATACAATTTTTTAAATCAATATCTAGATGACGAATTAAAAATCAAATGGCCTAATGATATCTTGTATAAACATTATAAGTTAGGGGGAATTCTGATTGAAAACGTCATTAAAGGACAGTACATAGAACATGCAATTATAGGTATAGGACTCAACATTAACCAAGGGGGGTTTCAAACCCCAAAGGCTTCCTCGTTAAAACTTCTAACTGGACAACATTATTCATTAGAAGAATTGATACCCAAATTGTTGAAATCTATAGAAGAAACGTACCTGAGACTGAGGCAATACCAGGTGAATGACTTGAAAAATGAGTATTTAGGTTGTTTATTTAGATGCAACAAGAAATATACTTTTAAAAGCGACGTTTTATTTGAAGGAAAAATTGTAGGAATTGATGAATATGGTCGTTTACTGGTAGAGGGTGAAACACAAGAAGTAAAAGCTTATAATTTTAAAGAAATAGCTTTTATTTACTAAGTTTAGGAACGTGATCGCAATAACTGTCCGGTTTAGAACATATCCTCTTTCCTGACTTTCGTTACTTTTATTGTCCGTGGTACCGTCCCACGGTCTGGCTCAACATCCCCCGGATGTTGCCTTGCCCGCAAAAAGTGCCTCAGTCAGCCTTGAGTTTATGACCTCAATCTCGACACTTATTTTGAACATTGTTCCTTAGCTATATTTTCTAGTAGGAGCTTAAGTTTTTCTCTGGAGTTAAATAGTACAAGTTGTTGAACTGACTAAGTATACCTTTGCTCTTAACCAAAGTGACAGGTAAAAGTACTGCTTGGTGTCAGCACCTGAAAATCACTTTTTTAGCCCATTTTATAAAACATTAAACAAACGCTCATACCTCAGGAATTACCCAAATTCAAGCAATCAAAAATATTACTATATTAAAAATAAAAAGTGCTTATGTTAAAAAGGTGTACATTTTTGATTTTTATGTTGCTAATACTGTGTAAAGCACAGGCACAAGATGCCCAGTTTTCTCAGTATTATGCTGCACCGCTGTATATCAACCCTGCATTTGCCGGGTCAGATCACACACCTCGTTTGGTGCTTAACTACCGCCGTCAATGGCAAGGTTTAGATGCCTCTTTTACTACTTACTCTGGGTCTTTTGACCATTATTTTGAAAACTTCAATAGTAGTATAGGGCTTATATACACCTATGACGAGATAAGTAATGGAGGTACAGCTACACAAGATGTGGGTTTACAATATGCTTATGAAATGGACTTGGGACAATGGTGGTTGTTTGGGATAGAAATGCCAAAAATGCTGCGAATGGGTTTGCAAGGATCTTATGTGCTAAGAAGTAGTGTGTCTAACCTTACTTTTGGCGATCAGTTTGATAATAACGGAATAATATCAACCACCAGTAATGATCCTACTACGGCTGTAGGTGGCGTTAATTATGCCAATGTAGCAGCTGGTGCATTGTTGTACGATGAGTACATGTGGTTAGGCTTTTCTGCCCATAACCTTACCCGTCCTAACCAAAGCTTTTTGGCAAATGCCGAAGGAGAATCCAGGCTGCCTATCAGGTATACATTACAAGCTGGAGTAAAAATACCTATTGGAGAATCGGATAACTGGCGCGATAAGTACCGTTCTGGCTATAGAGAAATGAGTATCAGCCCTACCATATTATACAAACATCAGGGAGGCTTTGATCAATTAGATGCTGGTGTTTACTGGACCTACTCACCTTTTACATTAGGTTTGTTTTATCGTGGTTTACCTATCAAAAAGGTGGATCAGTTGGTGTCTAACAACGAATCACTAATTGCCATGGCAGGGCTTAGGCTTAGAAACTTTTCGTTGGGCTACAGCTATGATTTTACTATTTCTAAGCTTACTAACGCTGCTACTACTGGGGTGCACGAAATTTCTTTGCGTATTAACTTTATATCATCCGAAAAGTGGGGGGTTAAAAGAAAACTCAGTGGAGGCTTACCTTGTCCTAGTTTATAGTTAAAACTACACAACTCAACAAGCAAGTATCACCTTTTGTTAGATTACTTGATTTTTTCCATTTTACATCACATTACCAAGCATTATAAAGACAAAAACCACTTGAGGCTCAAGCTTCAAGTGGTTTTTGTTTGAATATTATCAACGTTTATTTTCCTCCGTTGTCATCGTCACTATCGTTATCGTTGTCATTATCATTGCCTACTTTGCCCTTCTTTCCTTTACCTTTACGTCTGCCTTTTCGGTTTCTGTTTTTACGCCATTTCTTGTATCTCTTTTTTTGCTGGTCATCAAGCAAACCTTTGATGCCTTGACGACGCGTTTTGTTAATTTCCTTTCTTTTAGCTTTGGCATCTTCTTTAGTCAACTTACCTGCTTTTTTATCAGCACGCAATGTTGTCATCTGATTCTCAGCCGTTAAGTGAATCGCTTTCGCTTTGGTTTGCTGGTCGGCAGTCAGCTTCAAAGGACCAGTCATTCGTTTGGTCAATAAAGTAGCTCTTTCTTCTGCACTTTTCTTTTTCCATTTACCTTTTCCTTTGCGTCCTTGGGCCATTACATTACCTACTACAAATGTAAGTAATACCAATAATGTGATGAGTGTTTTTTTATTTGTCATTGTTCGATAAGGTTTAGAGTATAAATTCAATCAAATTTAGAGTATTTTAAAAATAGTGAATACTTTTAATAAGTTGTACAGAAAACATGAATAAAATGCAATCATTTTTTGGGTGATGAATTGTAAAATTTAATTATTCCATCACCACTGCTCTCTGTCACACTGTTCATTTCCCCAAACGGCTTCACCACATCAACAGTCACTATTATTCGACTAAATAAGCCATAAAAGCGACTAAATGCAGTTTTAGATGTAGCAAAATATTATTTGATGAAGGCGCCATGGCTCAAGTCTCTAAACAACACAAAATTGTACTTATCCCATACATTCCTTAACAATAACAAGGAGTATATAATATTTTAAGATTTGAGTATTTAGAAGATGGAAAATTTTGCAGATCAATGATTTTACCCAAAAAAAACTAGGTAAAAAACGATTTTCAGTAATGGCAGACTACGAAAAAATCTCATTTTTAGTATGTTAGTATACCATTTTTTTGAATTACTATTCTATATTTGCGCCTTCATTAATATTATATTTAGTATAAGTAATACCGAAAAAATAAAAGAATTTACATGAAACCCGAATACATAATATTTACCGTCCCTTTACTCGGACTTGTGGCGTTGCTCTTCACATTTCTTAGGTCTGCCTGGGTATCCAAGCAAGACGAAGGCACTGACAAGATGAAACGTATAGCTAAGAATATTGCTACTGGAGCTATGGCTTTCCTTAAAGCTGAATATAAAGTATTGGCAATTTTTGTAATAGGAGTAGCCATTGTCTTAGGAATAACTGCTCCAGCAGGTAGTTCGCCACTTATTGCTTTGTCTTTTGTTATAGGTGCTGTATGTTCAGCATTGGCAGGGTTTATAGGCATGCGTGTAGCTACCAAAGCAAATGTTCGTACCACCAACGCTGCTCGTACTGGTTTAAGTCACGCCTTAAAAATCGCTTTCACCGGAGGTTCTGTAATGGGACTGGGGGTAGTTGGTCTGGCTCTTTTAGGATTAGGCTCTTTGTTCGCTGTTTATTTTATGGTATGGAATGTAGGAGCAGCTGCCAACAAAGCTGAAGTATTAACTGTGGTAATCAATGTATTGACAGGATTTTCTTTTGGTGCCTCTTCTATTGCATTATTTGCTCGTGTAGCGGGAGGTATTTATACTAAAGCTGCCGATGTAGGGGCTGACTTGGTAGGTAAAGTAGAAGCTGGTATTCCTGAGGATCACCCTTTGAACCCTGCCACCATTGCAGACAATGTAGGTGATAATGTGGGGGATGTAGCTGGAATGGGTGCCGACTTATTTGAATCTTATATAGGTTCTATTATTGGTACTATGGTATTAGGAGTTGCTTTTATCTCTCCTGCTGGCTTTGGCGATAGTTTTGGGGGTTTATCTGCAGTGTTATTGCCTTTGATGCTGGCTGGCTTGGGTATTATTACTTCTATTATTGGAACCTTTATGGTAAGAGTAAAAGAAGGAGGAAACCCACAACGTGCGCTTAATATTGGTGAGTTTGGCTCTACGGGCATTTTGATTGTTTTATCTTATTTCCTTATTACCAACGTATTGCCTGCCCAGTGGACTACAGGGTTTGGGGCTGCAGAATTCACTTATACCTCTACGAACGTATTTTTTGCTACAATCATAGGTGCTTTGGCTGGTTTATTTATTGGCCTGATCACTGAACACTACACAGGCACTGGTACTGGCCCTGTAAAGTCAATTGTACAACAATCATCTACAGGCGCTGCTACTAATATTATTGCTGGTTTGGGCGTAGGTATGTACTCTACAGCTATTCCTATCATTATTATTGCAGCTGCTGTAATTGGTGCTTATGAATTGGCCAACTTGTATGGCATTGCCATTGCTGCGGTAGGTATGTTAGCCAACACTGGTATTCAGTTAGCAGTAGATGCTTACGGACCTATTTCTGACAATGCAGGTGGTATTGCTGAAATGAGTGAGTTGCCAAAAGAAGTTCGCCAAAGAACAGATAAACTGGATGCTGTAGGTAATACTACTGCTGCCATTGGTAAAGGTTTTGCCATTGGTTCTGCTGCCTTGACTGCCTTGGCTTTGTTTAGTGCATTTAAAGTAACTGCGGGTATTGGTATCATTGATGTTTCTCGCCCTGATGTAATGGCGGGCTTATTCATTGGAGGAATGTTACCATTCTTATTCTCGGCTATGGCTATGCAAGCAGTGGGTAAAGCTGCTATGGCTATGATTGAAGAGGTACGTCGTCAATTTAAAGATATTCCTGCCCTCAAAGCTGCGCTTAGTGTAATGCGTAAAAACGAAGGCAAAGAAATGAAAGATTGGGATGAAAAAGACAGAGAAACTTTTGAAAAAGCAGATGGTGTGGCGGAGTTTGACAAGTGTGTGGCTATTTCAACTCAATCATCTATCAGACAAATGGTAATGCCTGGCATAGTAGCCATCTTTGCCCCTATTCTTATTGGTTTTGGTGCTAAGTTTGCCGGACGTGACCCTCAAATGTTAGGAGGTCTATTGGCTGGTGTGACTGTAGCAGGAGTATTGATGGCCATCTTCCAGTCTAACGCTGGTGGTGCCTGGGATAACGCCAAGAAAATGTTTGAAGAAGGGGTAAAAATAAAGGTACAAGGTAAAGATCAAATGTTCTATAAAGGGTCTGATCCTCATAAAGCCGCTGTAGTAGGCGATACTGTAGGTGATCCTTTTAAAGATACTTCTGGACCTTCATTGAACATCTTGCTTAAGTTAATGTCAGTGGTCGCTTTGGTAATTGCTCCTTACTTGGCAACTACCAGTGCTAAGAAAACAGCCCAGGTAAAACCTGAAATCAAAAAAGAAATCGTTTTGAAAAAAGATGATGTAAAAAAATACCCAGTAGCTAAAGTGGCACAATAAGCCTATCTTATAGCATAAAGTCCTTATTTTAAGGGATTTTATTACATCATTCATACATTTTTTTTAAAAAGCCTGAACTTTGTTTCAGGCTTTTTTATTTTTATGCCTCAGAGTTAATAGCCATAATAAATTATTATACACCTTGCCTACTGGCAAATATTGTATGAAGAGTACTTGAGCACAACAAATGTACTCAAACAATAGGTTGCTTTTTGGGTTACCCCTTATAAACAGCAACTTCAATGTACTATGCCCATTTTTATCAAATTTGGTGCATATCAGACACATCACCATTATACAAAATGACACCGCCTCTATGAGTATTTTAGCCAACTTTCAGGATTTTCTCAACTATACCCCCATTCCAGGCTACAAAGACTTAACAGTCAGCCGTATTCTTGTAGACTTATTCGTATTAATTATTATTTATGCCAGTGCCCGACTACTCATCTCTATCACAAAAAGGCTGTTAGAACGTCGTTTAGCAAAAGTCAAGTCTATAGATAGTGGGAAACGATTTGCCATTTTACAAATCACCAAATACGTGATTTATACCATTGCCATTTCTATTATGCTCAATCGACTGCACATTGGTTCAGCTATTTTTGCTGGGTCTACAGCATTGTTTGTAGGTATTGGGTTTGGTTTGCAACAAATCGCCAACGACCTTATTTCAGGACTAATTATTTTGTTTGAGGGCAGAGTAAAAGTAGGCGATATGGTAGAAATGCACTCTACTGTAGGTCGCATCAACTCTATTGGCATTCGCACCTCTACTGTAGAAACCCGCGATTCGATAGAAATCATTGTACCTAACTCTAAGTTTATTTCTGACAATGTGATTAACTGGAGCAGCAACCATAGTGCTGCTACTCGCTTTCAAATTACTGTAGGAGTAGCTTATGGGTCTAATGTAGAGTTAGTCAAAGAAAAATTAATCCAGTCTGCTTATGCCCACCAAGACATAGTCATAGACACAGAGCTACACCCCAAGCTTGAAAAACCTTATGTACTTTTCAAAGACTTTGGCGACAATAGCCTCAACTTTGAGTTGCACTTTTGGACAGCCAACACTTGGGATATCGAAATTGTAAAAAGTGACTTGAGATTTATTATCGACCAGCTTTTCCGTGAAGTAAGCATTACTATAGCGTTTCCACAGCGAGATGTACACTTGACTGTGGACAATGAAAATGTAAATAAGCTCAAGCAAGTATTTGCCAACAAGTAACCTGGTCTGCTAATACCAAAATCCACCAGGTCGCCAACGGGGGCGAGAGGCCAGCATGTGGGCATACTTTTCAAACAGCACACGAGAGGCTTCTTCTTCAGATAACTGAAAGACGGGTTCCCCTTTATCTTCCATTGCCTGTAAGCGGGCTATTCGCTCTTCAGTATTGGGGTGGCTTCTAAAAATAGAGGGCTCTCGTACTTTATAGCCTGGTACAATAATTTGCCGAAGCAGATTACTACTGTAATACGCTACTTTTTTTAGGGCAAGTGCCAAACCCATGGGATCATCGGTAAGCAATGCTGCGTGCAAATCAGCGTTAAACTCTCTGGTACGCGACAAAGCTAACTGAAGCAAACCTACCAGAGGAGATGCAAATATAAGCAATAAAATTGCCCACCAGGAAACTCCTACTTCACCTACCAATAATAAGGGTAAATTGATAATAAGTAGGATTTGTCCAATATTGGACAGCAACCCAGTAAGGCGACTCATCATATCGGCCACACTCATTACACGCATATCATTATTGCTTATATGGCTTACTTCATGCGCCAACACTCCGGCTAACTCTCTTAAGTTCAAAGTTTTTAGTAGTCCATCAGTTACTGCAATATGGGCACTTTGGGGGGTACCCACCGCAAAAGCATTCATCATAGTGCTAGGTACATAGTATAGCTTAGGCACGGCCTTTAGTTTTGCTCTTTTGGCCAATACTTGCACTATTTTATGCAAGTTAGGGGCGTTGTAGGGGTCAATTGGACGGGCTTTGTACATGCGTAAAATTAAAGCAGGTGAAATACCAGGAGCCAACGCCATTAAGAGAATGCCCATAATAACTGAAGCAATAACTCCCAATTGCCCTGCCAATAAATACCCCAGCAATGCTATTAAGCTCAGCATACTAACAAAAAGTATCAGTGTATGCAGTTGGTTTCGAGTTTTATGTTGTCCTATAACTTCTTCTGCAAGCATGTAATCATTATTTTTTGCTCATTAATAAATATACTATGTTAACTGTACAAATGGGGGTTTGGTTTAAGTGAAACTTTTCCTATATTATATAGAATTAGTCTAAATAAATATATTTTTGTAGTTTTACATTCTAAATCAACATAAACACAATGACTCATTCCTCCGCTCAAAATCAACAAGAAGTCAAACAAATTTTCACCGATTTTCTTGAAAAAAAGCAAATGCGTAAAACTCAGGAAAGGTTTGCCATTTTAGAAGAAATATACAACATTGAACACTTTGATGCTTACTCTCTGTATGTAAATATGAAAGAGAAAAACTATAGAGTAAGCAGAGCTACTGTATACAACACATTAGAGCTATTGATAGAATGTGGATTGGTAAAACGTCATCATTTTGGGGCTAATTTTTCGGTGTATGAGAAAGCATACCAATACCGTCAACACGACCATTTGGTGTGTATAGAATGCAAGCAGATTTTTGAGTTTTGTGACCCGCGTTTGCAAAATATCCAACAAATGGTAGAAGATATATATAAATTTGACATAGCCTACCATACCTTGGTTTTTAGAGGTATTTGTGAAGCCTGCGAACAAAAAAAAGCAGCTTCTGCCAATACAACACCCCAAATACCCTCTGATGCCTAAGCTATCCTCCTATGGTTAACATTTTACGAGTCATCGCTATTTGCCCAGCATGGTAAATATCATGTTTGATCATGCCATGCAATAAAGTGTAATAAGTATAATCCTTCCCTGGCACTTGGTCGTTGAGTTGGTCGTCGAGCCAACCACCCAGCATTTCTACAATCATTTGCTGGCTCTCTGCCAATTGAGATAGCAGCTTTTGCCATGCCTCTTCTGTAGGTACCTGAATACTTGCCCAATCGTGCGTTGTATTTAATACAATATCAAATTCACTGTCTCCTTCCATTTTTTTTACAACAAACTCCCGCCAATTATATATATGTTGTACTAATTCCCAAATAGAATGGCTATTAGGGAAAATTCGGTTCCTTGCCTGCAAGTAGTCTACCCCCTTGAGCAACTCAAGCAATGAGCTACCATGCCAAGGTGATCCATTGTATTCCATTTTAAAAGCATGTTTGATTCGTTGGATTTCTGTGTTCATAACTTTCAGTATCTTGGTTTGCTTTGATACAAAAAAGGCATAAAATATACCCCTGTGTGTTTCGGCATTTTTTAATACCTTGCCTGAAATTAAACACAGAAAAACAAATCGGCAACCTATAGGGTTGATTAGTTTTAATCAAAAAATTAATATGGCAAATATGCAAGCACTGGTACTGGTAGAAAACGAAAAAATAGAACTGCAATCGGTACCAGTACCCGAACCCAAAGCAGGTGAAGCATTGATAAAAATAAAAGCAGCGGCACTTAACCACCGTGATCAATGGAGTAGAATTGGAATGTATCCAGGCTTAAAGTACCCTTCCATACTGGGGTCTGATGGTTGTGGTGTAGTAGAAAAAGTACACGATGACGCTGATCAAACCTGGGTAGGCAAAGAAGTCATTATGAATCCCAATGTAAACTGGGGCGATGATCCTCGCTTTCAGTCATTTAACTATTCTATTTTGGGTATGCCTACCGATGGCACTCTAGCTGAGTATGTAGTAATACCTACCCATCGTCTACACAAAAAACCTGCTCACCTAAGCGCTGCACAAGCTGCTGCATTGCCTTTAGCCGCTCTTACAGCTTATCGGGCAGTATTTACCAAGGGGGAAGCCAAACCCAAACACAGGGTATTGGTAACTGGTATTGGTGGAGGCGTCTCACAGTTTGCTTTTCAGTTTGCCAAAGCACTGGGGTGCAAAGTATTTGTAACCTCAGGTAGTGATGAAAAACTGGAAAAAATGAAAGCCACCGGAGCAGACGGAACAGCCAACTATAAGGAAGATAAATGGGAAAAGAGTTTGGTAAAACAGGCTGGGGGTAACTTTGACGTAATTATAGACAGTGGAGGAGGCAAAGGGTTTGAAGCTTTGGCTAAAAGCCTGAATCTTGCCGGAACTTTGGTGGTATATGGGGGTACCGCAGGCACTAAGGTTACTTTGCAATTGCCCCGTTTTTGGTTTGCGCAGGCAAACATCAAAGGTTCTACAATGGGCAATGACCAAGAGTTTGAAGCGATGGTACAGTTTGTTAGCGATCATAAAATAATACCTATGATTAGCTCAACTCGTCCATTAAATGAGGTAGTAAGTGCTTTTGATGAAATGCATGAAGGCAAACAGTTGGGTAAACTCGTGATTGAAGTATAACACGTTTTATTAAATGATATGGTTGGATAGTCTTGCACTATCCAACCATATATTTTGATTATTCTATCACTATTTTTTGAACCACTACACCGTTGGACGATTGTACTTTTGCCAAGTATATTCCAGGCTTTAAGTGCAAAACAAAGTGCTGAAGAGCATTTTTACTTAAGCTTGACCTCCACACTTTTTGCCCCAACAAAGTGTATAACAACACTTGGCTCCCGCTTACATCGGTGCCGTTTGCTCTGACGTATAATTTGTTTTGGTGCGAGTAGATACTTAATGTGTTTGGCGATGTTTCTCCCTCTAAGTGCTGACTCTTACGCAATAACGCCCCTTTACTTGTACTGATCTGCAATTGGTCAAATACGGCTACACATTGTCTGTCTGTATTGTGTGAGGTAACCGCCAACCCTACATAAGCTTGTGAGTTCATAGCAATGTATTGCTGTCCTAAAAAACTCCACCCTGAACCATTGGTAGAGTAATGGGCTGTAAACAAGTTGCCAGCCCTTTTGAGCTTTAGCCATACCTGTTGGTATTGTTCTATTCTTGAGTTGTGGATGCTTCCTGCACCAGTACTGGTACGACTCTGAAAGTTCGTTCCATTGGCAGATGATAATAAGGCATAAGCATGTTTAGAGTTAGCCGCCAAGGTTTCACGGATCATAATGCCTGCTTTTGCCCAGTTGTCTATATTTTCCTGCAAATCGTACACACGGATAGTTATCTCTACATCGCCATTGATAGGTTGGTATACATAACGAAACTGATCACTGGCATTCCAAATATCATCACCTGCTCCTACCACTGTATACACGCCTTTGTAGGCATAAGCATAACTGGGTTTAGTTGAAGAACCAATCTGTTTGGTCTGAAAGCCAGACAATGACTTGGCTCCACGGTATGGATGATAAACATAATTGTAGCTGTAAGCAGCTTCGGTTTTCAAGAAAGAAAATTTGTTGGCAAAGTCTGAAGCAAAATCGTGACTTGCCCCCCTTACTCCTTTTGTCACCAGTTCTTCTTTGTCTACCAGGCTATAATTATAGTGATGCTTGAAAGCACCTCCACCTGTATGTACAGGTGCCTGCCCTACATCACCTATGTTATATACTATGGCATCGCTGCCTGTGCAGTGTTGCCCAGCACGGTATGCCTCTACCCCATGCCCATGAGCACCTGTATCAAAACAACTATTGATTACATCGCCATTAGATGACACATATACCTGAGGGTGGCTTCCGTTAAAAGCGATTTGGTTTGCTGTATAACGCTTTCCTTCACTATGATAAATGGTGGTCATGGCTCTAAACTTACCATAAGGTGTACCATCTTTCTGAATACATACTGTGGCTCCTTCCCAATCGTGCAAGTGTCTATCAGCCTTGATGATGGCATCGTCATAAGCGTGATAAAAACCATACTCTATGAAAATATGGGTATCAGTTTCGGCATAATTTCCATAAACACTGGCAATCAGGTTGGGATTATAACTATTGGTAGCCGCCATTGAGCGATTGTTGTCAAGGTTCCAGTCTTTGTCATAGTCATACTTGATGATAAAGTCATGCCCTTGATAGTATTGATGTGACCAAACCCACCAAAACCCAACTTTTAATCCAACTTTATCGTTGCGGGTATCTTGAAATATTTGGGGAGCCCAGTGTTTCATTATATCCAAACGACTAGGCGGGGTAGATTGACCCACCACAGTTTGTGAGATCAACATTGCAATGAGAACCCATTGCAGTAGTTTTACATTTTTCATTTTTATAAGTGTAATATATATGAGTATTAAAATATGCAGATTGTAGTGTCCTGTTTTACTTAGGCAGGGGCATAGCAAGGCTGTGTTTTGAAAATGGTACTTTCAAAACCAGCGTAAAAAAGAACAGGAAAACTGATGATTAATTTATGGGGTATTAAAATGAGGCAGTGTGAGGTACATTAGCCAATGCTGAGAAGGGAGCGCGGAAAACTTCATAAGATTAATATATTTTAAATATTAGTTAGTATAATACAAAAATATAATTTCTTATTACAAATAATACTAAAAAGGAAAATAATTGTATAAATCATATTTTACAAAGTGTACGTTACTAACTAAACCTATACATTTCTCCATAAAAAAAGCGGCAAAAGCCGCTTGCATATTATTACTATGATGTTTAATTAAGGTAGATTTAAATCTACGGTTAAATCTACTGCAATTTCTATTTCTTCCATTTCTTCTGCCAATGTATTTTGCTTGGCGGCAGGTGCTACTGGTTTTATTACAGGAGCAGGGGGTTTAACTTCCCTGATAATCACCTGAGTAGCATCAAAATTATTTATTTCTGCCTTGTTCACTTCAAGGTCTATACGAGAAGCTTTATCATAGGTAGTCCACTCAAATGCTGAGTTGACAATAAATAAAGCAATGACTAAACCTATATTAAAAAACAAGGTGCGTTTTTGATGAATGTCTACACGAGGGTTTTTCTTAAACTCCATAATTTTTTGAGGATTTGAGTGATTGCTTATCGTATATTTCAAATCGGCTTGGGCTTTCACGTTAAAAAAGACTTAAAGTGAGTCCTGCTCTTATTTGTTTTGTTCCAGCGAAAACATCACTGGAATAGTTATTTTCTGTCCAATTTGTTGTCCATCCATTTTTGCGGGCAACCAGTTAGCTGGCACTGCTTTAATAGCCCTTATTGCCTCTTTGTCACAAGCTTTGCTCAGGCCTTTGAGTATTTTGAATTGGCTCAGTTGACCATTGGCCATAATTTTAAATTGAACAAATACCCTACCTTCTATACCTTTACGCTTTGCGTCTATTGGATACTTGATTTCTTTACTCATTTTTTGGTAAAACAAGTCTAAACCACCCTCCACTGAAGCAAAACGATAATTTTCATTTACTGGTGCGGTAAACTTTGCCCCTGGTGATCCATTTGAAAATGCAAATAATACCAACGCCAACAACGGCAATAGCAAAAACACTTTCAGAAACTTATAACCAGGTGTACGCAACTTTTCCATCATTACCAGCCTGCGTTTGATCTCTATTTGGTTAAAGTTATGCGCCAAATGCAAGTTCATTTGTTTGAACAAAGACTGCACAAGCAACTTACCATAATCTTTGGTAGAGGTCTCTTTGAGTACAGCTGCATCGGCTATAAACTCGTGGTGGTATTTCAGTGACCTGTCATAAAAATACACTACGGGGTTAAACCAAAAGATAATTTTTACCAACTCCATATACATCACATCCCAACTATGTAAATCTCTGATATGGGTTAATTCATGGTTAATAATTTTTTTTCTCTCAGCTGGTGTTAGCTCCTTGGTGTTGTCCCAAAATAAATAACGCATAAACGAGAAAGTAGGCAGTTTTCCCTGCGTATTGATCCACTTATGGTCTGTACGTACTTGTATTTTACTCCTGCGAATAATCTGAACAAGACGATACATTCTCAAGCCAAAACGAGTAGCCACTAATAAGCAAACCAGCAAATATACACTCATTAGCAGGGCACTTATGCTCCAGGTAACCTTAGACTGTATAGTGTGCTCAACAGCGGTAGCACTTACCGAAATAGTTTTAAGTGTAACGGCTACATTTGGGGAAGCTTGCTGAGAAAAATTAAACTCCATCAAAGGAATTAACAGGGCTATCATTGATGAAAACAGCAAGTAAAATCGATTGCGTTGAAAGAAAGTGTCATTTCTCAAAAAGAAATAATACACTGCATAAAAAAGAATAAGACAAACCGACGATTCTGCTAAATAATTGGACATTGATTACGAAGTTAGTGTAAAATTAATGTGCTCACGTCTTGTAATGATACAACCCAAACAGATATAATCTTTGATAGGCTGTGCTTGATGAACGCGCTGTATTTGTATATTAAAAAACCTGATGAAATTATTTGATTACTTACTTTTTTCTCCTTGGCTGCTTACTTCGTGCTCTTCGGCATACTTCATCAACTCTTCAAAGTTATTGAGGTCTACATTATTTTGTTTTACAAAGAAGGACACCATTTTTTCAAAAGATCCCCCAAAGTACCTTCCTATGAAACTATTCAGGTAAAAATTGCTGTAGTTGCTCTTGTCAACCAATGGGTAGTATTCGTGGGTTTTGCCATAAGCCTTATAACCTACAAACTTTTTTTTCTCCAGAATACGAATAATTGTAGAAACGGTATTATAGGCCAATGGTTTCCCGTCTTTTAAGGGCAAGTGGTCAATAATATCCTTTACAAAAGCTTTTTTAAGTTTCCACAAAACCTGCATCACTTGTTCTTCAGCTTTTGTAAGCTCTTTCATTGAGTTTTGGTTTTTTGTTTTCATTGTTTTTTTGCGCAAAAAATGATAGAATAGGTGTAAATATAAAACTAAAATTTTAGTTTACAAACTATCAGGTTAGTTTATTAACTAAGAAAATAAATATTATTGTATTTGACAAACGATGCTATGCTATTTTATTGCACTGACCTTTTTTATCCATATAAAATTTTATTTAATCACGTTTTGCTGCAATGCTGTATATCACCTATTACTTTCACCAGACTATCGTTGCCTTTACACAAAAAACACGTTTAACCAATGTTTCCTTCCACCCAAAAGCATTTTATACCTAAGACACTCCAAAAGCTTACAAAGGAGGAGGCAAGTAAAAAAATTAAGCTCTAAAAAATTACTAACTTTGCAGCATGCAAAAGAAAACTGAGCAACAAAGAACAGAATTGAAGGATTTGGGTGAATTTGGGTTGATTCACCGTATCCAACAACAATTTGCCCCCCAACACAAAGAGAGTGTATTGGGCATAGGAGACGATGCCGCTGTGATTGATACGGGGGCTGATATGTATACTTTGGTAGCTACTGATATGCTAGTGGAAGGCATTCATTTTGACTTGAGCTATGTACCTCTTAAACACCTGGGTTACAAGGCAGTGGCCGTAAACGTATCTGACATAGCTGCCATGAATGGCAGACCTAAACAATTTACAGTAAGCCTGGGTCTAAGCAATCGTTTTCCTTTGGAGGCGATCGATGAGTTGTATGCAGGCATCAAGCAGGCTTGCCGCAACTATAATATAGATTTAGTAGGAGGCGATACTACTTCTACCCGTGCCGGTTTGGTGATCTCGATCACAGCCATTGGCGAAGTAGCCAAAGACGAGGTGGTATACCGCAAAGGTGCCCAGGAAAATGAGCTCATTTGTGTAAGTGGTGACTTGGGTGGTGCATATATGGGATTGCAAGTGCTCGAACGCGAAAAACAGGTGTTTATGGTAAATCCTGACATGCAACCAGAGCTTGATGGCAAAGATTACATTGTACGCCGTCAACTAAAACCTGAAGCACGTACAGACTTAGTTTATGATATGAAGGATGTAGGACTCAAGCCTACCTCTATGATTGATATTTCGGATGGGTTGGCTTCTGAATTGATGCATTTATGTACTCAGTCGGGTGTAGGGGCAATTTTATACGAAGAATATTTGCCTATAGCCAAAGTAACTTATGACACCTCAGTAGAGCTCAACATTGACCCTACTACGTCGATACTCAATGGAGGCGAAGATTATGAGCTGTTGTTTACTGTAAAACAAAGTGATTATGACAAGGTAAAACAAAGTGCTGAAATCATAGAAATCGGTTATATTCTGCCCAAAGAAAAGGGGGTTGTACTTAAAACTAAAGGAGAGCAGATTATCCCTATCAGTGCGCAAGGATGGAAACATTTTTAACGATCAATCATACAAAAACCTGGTTTGCTTTTTACACAAACCAGGCTTTTGTATCTGTTGTTATTTCACACGTTTAGCGTATTTTTTAAGTTGTTTTTTACCAATATTGCGATTGTTATGAAGCTTGATACCAGCAATAGATGGCATCCCTACCTTGGCAGCTAAATACAAATAAATTTTACCTGTAGCAGCGTTTGAAACAAAGTGAATATGCATAGCTCCTTGCCCATAGTCGATACTGGCAATATGGATCAACGCATAGTCTGTATTTTGTTCTTTCAATGCTTGTTCTACTTCTCCCGTTTTTACTATTTTATGAGGGTATGGGTAGTAATCTTTAACCTTGGCTCTTTTTAGCTTCTTAGCCAGTAATTTTTCATCTATCAACAATGTTTTTTGCTTAAGTTCAGGTGCGTTTTTTTTGATCTGACGCTTGTAAAAAGTCATCAGGCTTTTATGCTTAGGGTCAGCTACCAAATAATTTAACAAGTACTGCAGGTGCTGCAAACCGTAAATGGTGTTACGCTCTAATGAATATTTTCTCGACAAGTTGACTTTAATTGTTCCTTTTTTATCGGTCAGCCATACCACCAAAGTTTGAATGGTATTAGAGATATAAGATCCTTTATTGTACTTACTATTCATTCCATTATATGCAGGATTTCGTTTTCTGGTGGTGGTTCTATCTACGAATAAACTGTACCCTAGAACAGCATATTTTTCCTTATTTTTTTTCACCATTGCATCCGCCTTTTTATAGGGGACAAATTCTATTTTTTCATTAAACTTCCAGTATTTTTTTACCAGCTGTTCAAAAATCTCATCATTTTTTGATTTTTTCGCAGCTACTGGTACCAATAAAGTTCTTTTCTGGATTTCCAGCGCCTTTTTATGAGATAAATTTGATGACTGGGTATACCCAACGCTTACTCCTGCCAACAACAGGACACTCATTAATGCTACTCTTAGTTTAGTCATAACCATTCAAAATTATTCGAATAAAGTGATAGGAGTGTATATGATGATCACTCTTATTTTTATATACACTTATTGGCCATCATCATGGATATTTTTTTGGTGAAAACTTAAAAAATGACTGACAGACGGGTTAGACAGGTATTAAAAAACAAGGGCAAACAATAACAAAAATAAAGGGTAGAAGTAGAATGTATGCCTTCAATAAACCTCTAATTCATCAAGCTCTCCGTAAAGCACTGGGAGTTACGCCAAATTTTTTCTTAAAAGCATTGGTGAAGTGTCCGGGGTGGCTGTAGCCTAAAAGGTGTGCTATTTCGGTAGTGGTTTTGTTCGTATAACGCAATAGTTTGCGGGCTTTCTCCATTTTAAAGTCAAGCAGAAAACCAAACACTGTATTGTTAAAAACTTCTTTGAAGCCTTTCTTTAACTTAAAGTCATTGGTACCTACCATTTTTGCCAGTTCATAAATAGTAGGAGGGTTGTCGGCTCTTGCCAATAAAATCTCTTTGGCTTCGTGTATTTTGCGCAAATCCTGGCTGGAGTTAATAATGGTTTTAGTTTTAATGGCGGAGGTATTTCTATGTTGTGAAAACTCTACCTGTAAAGCCAACAACTCAAGTACTTTTGCCTCTACAAATATTCGGCGCAAGGTGCGGTCTTTGGGTTGGTGCATAAGCTCATGAATAATCATGCGCATCTCTGGGGTTATGGGCATATTCCCCCCTCCTAACACAATAGGCTCCTGTTTAATCACCTTTTCATAAAAGTCGGTGAGTAAATCAGGATAACGAATGACTAGTTGTTCGAAGTAAGCCAATGAAAAATTCACGTCGAAAGTACTATAGGTTTGTTTGCCCAAAAAATCATAAGTACTACTATTCACTGGAGTATAACACAGCATTTGTTCGTTGGCACGCACCAGAATCTCATCTCCCAGGCCTTCCATTTTGCCTTTAAGGTCACCTTTCAAATGAAAACTCATTCCTACTGACGTCATATCAGTAGTTCCTTTAATTCTCAGGTTTTGGGCAATGGTAAAGTCTCCCCAAAAAATATAGATACCTCCCATGTTTACTTGCTGAAAATGCCCTTTGCCAAAACCAATATCCATGTGACCTTCATCACGATACACCTTTGAGTCGGTCAATGGAATCAATGGTAGCTCAAGCTCATGTCTGCTTTGATCGGCATTATCTATTTGCAAACTCAGTTTCATGGGGGTAAATCATTGGTTATGGGGGTAAAAAATCCTGATACCGTAATTGGTAATCCGTTTAACGTAAACAGTTTTTACGAGTTTTAAGATAGTTTTGCAAATAAAGAAGTTAAACTCCTTATTATCAAAAAATCCTCAGGTAACATTTGCACTATTCTGATAAACGGTTATTTCCCATACAACAAAAGATACACATGCTCCAAAACAATAAACAATTACAACAAAAATGGCAGCCCACTTTACAGGGCTATGGTTTGCCTGCCACTACCCCTCACTATGACAACACATTGGCAGCTCAACTAGGAGTCACGCTTAACCCTGATACCATAGACCAAGCTGTCAAAACATTTATTCAAGCTCACCCTCAAGGTACAATCATTAATCTGGGAGCTGGGCTAGACAATCGTTTTTTTCGCCTAGACAATGGGCTGATCACTTGGTATGATATAGATGTACCCGATACGATAGAACTACGGCAAACGTTTTTCGGAACCAATGAAAGGTATAAACTTATTTCAGGTAATATATTTAGCAAAGGTTTGTTTCGTCACTTACCTTCTCAAGCATCTACCCTTCTCATTATCGAGGGGCTAGCCATGTATTACCCTGAGCATAAGATCAAAGCCTTGCTACAACATATATGTCGTCACTTTAGCTCTTGCGAAATTTTGCTGGAGGTGATACACCCAGAGGTCATGAACAAAGTGGCTTATAATACACCCAACCTGCCGCTCAAATGGGCTATCGATGATTTGAAAAAAATAGAGCAATGGCACCCAAAGGTATTTCTTGCTAATGAGCTACACCATTTTACCCAAGGGGTACCTCCAGTGGGTAACTATTTTATAAATATTGCTCAACCTCAGGAAATGGTAAAGATAGGACATTTTAAAATTGGCTAATTAGGGCTTATGTTTAAAATTAGGTCTTAGGTACCAGTGCTACACAGGTAGGTGTGCTGAATAACAGTACTCAAGCCAGGCAAATAAGTATTTTTTGAGAGAACATAAAAAAAGCCTTATCAGGTTCTAATGAATCTAATAGGGCTTTTAAATTTTGTACACCTGACAGACAAATGGGTGCTAAAAACTGGGTTTGCTTGAAGGCGATACCACATCGTCGTGCCAGCGATCTACCAATAAGTCTTCTATATTACCACCTGGGGGCAAACCTATGATAGGGAAATCATTGCCACCCGGCATTCCACCATCATCATCATTGTTGGGTGGGTAACCATCGCGACGTATAATAGAGCGTACCATTACCCAGGTAATGAGAGAAAAACAAAATAAACAAACAATAAAATATACAAGTATCGTCATATAGCCAGGTAATTTTTAGAGTCCAACCGTGTTTAGGGAGCATACAAAAAATAAGCTACCCATTTCTGGCGTTTTTTTTGTCCAAATGCTTCGTTGCATCTTGCGGCAATAGCGCTGCTATTCCCTTAAAATGCGCCTGGTCTTTGATCAAAACCATACACCAAAACTTGGGAGACTATTTATTGCAAACTCCCTTACTAATACGTTAAAAAATATTGGGGTTTACAATTTTTAACCAATTTTTCTATGGATTTTAGCGTAAAACCTAAAATATACAATTATTAACGGAAAAACAATGGCTATTGGCAATAAGTTTCCACTAAAAAAATCCCTTCCAATTGGCTATAGCCTCGAAAAAACGCGGAACTACACCCGGCACAAAAGCTATAGTAGTGGCTATGCCAAACAAGGCACCAAACAAGTGTGCTTCATGCCCAATGTTATCGTTTGAGTTTTTTGCCATATAATAAGAGTATAACAAGTAGGCAATGCCTAGAAAAAACGCTGGAAAGGACACAAATGGCAGCAAGAGAAAACCTATATTGCTGGTGGGCAGGCATAAGATAGACACAAACACAATGGTAGACACGCCCCCTGACGCACCCAAGGCATTGTAAGCCGGGTTGCCTCGGTGCTTGACATAAGCAGGGATGCTCGCAATGATGATTCCAGCCAAATAAATGACCACAAACATAATGCTACCATACCCTGGAAAAACCGCCCCATAAATAAGCTCTACCTGGCGGGCAAAAAAGAATAGGGTAAGCATGTTGAACAGCAAGTGGGTGCTGCCTCCGTGAATAAAACCGGAAGATAAAAAACGATAATATTCTTTGCGTGATTCAATTATATAAGGGTTAAAAATCCACTTAGATTTAAACAAACGGTTTTTATCAGCATATAGGCTGATTCCTACCGTGATGGCAATTATAATTACTGATAAGTAGATGTTACCATCAGGTTTCACAAAATCATTCATAAGTTATATTGGTTTTTATCATGGTACGCAAACTTCACAACCCCTGTTACCTATCACGGTTCATCAATTGTACCGTAAAAGCACGTAAAGCAGCTTTGGCG
Organism: Microscilla marina ATCC 23134; assembly: GCF_000169175.1. Taxonomy (NCBI): domain Bacteria; kingdom Pseudomonadati; phylum Bacteroidota; class Cytophagia; order Cytophagales; family Microscillaceae; genus Microscilla; species Microscilla marina. The sequence continues at coordinate 156,060 of NZ_AAWS01000004.1, read as the reverse complement.
GTCTCGTTTGCCTCAATAGCATCTAACTGCTGTAAACCCATGTCGAAATACTCGTTCATTTTAGCTTCGGTCAGTGCTTTGATCCCTAAATGGTTATAAATTTCGGTCACCGCTTGCACCTTTTCAGCTTTGTCAAACTCAGTCAAACTTAGCCAGCGTTCCAGCGCTTGTTTGGTTTTGCCTTCAGCGAGTTTGAGGGCATTAATTAGCAAAAAAGTTTTTTTATTGGCAATAATATCGCCCCCCACCTGTTTGCCAAACTTAGCTGCATCGGCATAGACATCCAGCAAGTCATCCATTAACTGAAACCCCACTCCAATGTTTACCCCAAACCCATTGAGCAAATCAGCAGCTACTTTGTTGGCATTGGCTACAATACCACCCAGTTCCAGGCTATAGCCTAACAATACGGCTGTTTTGAGCCTGATCATATTCAAATAATCAGCTTCAGGCACTGCATCAATATGCTCGAAGTTCATGTCTAACTGTTGCCCTTCGCACACTTCAGCAGCACATCGGTTAAACTTGCCTATGACTCGTTTTAAATGGGCACTGTCTATGTCAAGCAATAGCTCATACGCCTGCACCAACATTACATCGCCTGATAGTATGCCTGTGTTTGTGTTCCACTTTTGGTGGATGGTAGGCTTGCCTCTGCGTAAAGGGGCCTCATCCATGATGTCGTCGTGCACCAATGTAAAGTTATGAAACACCTCTACCGACAAAGCAGCATTCATTGCTTTTTGGTGGTTGTCATCAAACAAAGAGTACCCTAACAATACCAACAAAGGGCGCATACGCTTGCCACCCAAACTCATAATATAACGAATTGGTTCATAGAGTTCTACGGGGTGCTCGCCGTATTGTAAGCCAGCCAAAGCAGTGTGAATATCAGTTTGTAACGTCTTTATATCCATAAGGTCAACAATCATAATGTATATGTGTAGTGTTGGCGAAAATAGTTTGCTTGATGACAAAATGGAAACTTATCGCCTGTGTTTTTGTTAGAAAAAACCCGTTTTTTTTAGGTATTAGCCAAACACTGCTTTACATCTGTCAAATTATTAAAGCTTGTGTTCCCTGTTTTTAGAAATTATTTTTAAATTACATAGCAACAGTTTAACCGCATCAAAGAAACAAACTACTCATACTCTCATCAACAAGGTAAACAAAAAACTATTTGTATGTTGTATGGAGTATTCTGCAAGACAAAACCCTTGGGTTGGGCTAAATTAAAAGCTTATGAAAAATAAATTAAAGATTAAACTTCAACCCTTAGGAATGGTGAGAAATTAAATTACCATTCTTGAGGTAGAGGTTTTGTTTTGAGACGAGGCTATTTTTTTGCCCATAGCAGCGCTACGGGCAAAAACCGATGGCTAAAAATAACGAAGCATCAAGGCAATAAATCACCTCTCAGAGTGTAAATTTATTTTTGAACAATTCCTTAACAAAGAATATATGACTGATTTCCTTAAACCTCCAATAGTATCTATCAATGTATCGGTGTATGGCAACCAAGCAGGATATGATGCGCTCCAAAAAGCAATGTTAACCCATCAATCTGCGCATTTCGAATTAGTAAGAAGCGATAAAAATGAAGGGTATGCTATACAGATAGCCCATCCTCACATTCAATATTTCTCGAAAGTGTCGGTGCTAGATAAAGCGGGTAATCTACTTACTCCCAAAGCAGGGACGTATCATTTGGTAGCAGACCAACAGTCTATGTATTTGTTAGACGAAAATAACCGGGTAGTTCAAGGTATAAAATCTTACTATGACTCAAACCAAGTACAAGGTTTGCTGAAAATTCTGGACAACATTAGTAAATGGGAACAAGTCAGAGGGTTAAAAAATACCCCCACTCAATTAGCCCCCGATCAAATAGATTTTGCTTACTACGATGCCCAAGGAAATATTCTGGAAGGAGAAGAAATTATTACCCATTTTAGAAAAGTAGATGGTGAATGGCAAGGCACTGAGTTTGACCTTAGGGTGAGCAATCATACTGACCAAGGCTTGTACTTTTCTCTTATTTACCTCGACGAAAACTATGAGGTGGCGCTGCTTACCAGTCAATACTTTGAAGCCAACACTCACCACGCCACTATTCTGGAAACTCAAAAAACCTGGCTGGAAAGCTACAATGAAGAAGAAAATAAAATCGCATATCACGAAGGTTTAGATGAATACTTTTCTAATGAGAGTACAATGACTTTTAAGTTATTGGTAAGTACCCAGCGTTTAGATGGGTCTGTGCTAGAACAAGCGCCAATTGATATAGGGTATGTACACTCAGGCAATGCCAACAGCTTGAAAAACACTGACCAAACGTTTACTCTATTTGAGCAGGAAAGTAACTGGTTTACCAAAACCATTACCATACATACTATACGCCAACGCGCCAAACTAGGAACAGGCGAGGTTAAACTTGTTGATAATGACAAACTAATCATCAAGGGGAATAGTTACTTATCGGCTGACCTGAAATTAAGCACACCCAACCCCGGCAGTCGCAGTGCCAGTTATATGGATGTATTGCCTGTAATACTGGAAAAACAAACGGGCACTATCGTAGACTTTGGCGGGTCGCCAAGGGGCAATCATATACTAGAGTTTAATAACATTCAGGGCAACGAAGCACTTGCCAACCACCCCTTGAAAATAATGCTTCGTGAAAGCATTGACGAAGATGAGTTGTTATTGCCGTTGACTTATGACGGAGCACAGTTGCTGACAGTAGGCGAAGTTGACACTGATGCAGAGGGGCACACTTTAATTACCATCAATGCCCTTCCAGAACAAGAAGAAGATCATCGTAGTTTGGGGAAGTCACTCAAGCTTGCCTTTTTTAAAATTGCGTTAAAACGCCACCCTGATAAGCTTTACCAACTTGCCTGGGTAGAATACCTGAATGCCCCCACTAAGAATGGGCGAACGCAAATTAAACGACATAAAGATAATGATGATATTACCGAAAAGGTAAAGTCAGCCAATAAAGTATTGCTCCTCATTCATGGCATCATTGGAGATACCGAAGAAATGGCGATTGGTGTAAAAGATATGATTGCTGACAAAGGGTATGACCTGGTACTGAGCTTTGACTATGAAAACCTGAATTCGTCTATTCGTGATGATATTTCGTGGTCGTTGAAAGATCAACTTGACCGGGTAGGCTTTAAAAAAGAGGATGGCAAAGAGTTGCACGTTTTGGCGCAAGGAATGGGGTGTTTGGTAGCTCGTTGGATGGTAGAACAACGCAAAGGGCATGAGTTGGTAGACCGAATGATTTTGGTGGGGCCTCCCAACCAAGGTTCGGTATTGGGCAATATAGAAACCGCACGTAAATTTGCTACTATAGCACTGGGGCTTACCCTCAACATACTATCACCATTGGCAGCCTGGGCAGGAGGCTTACTTAAAACGATTAAAAACATAATGAAACAAAGCAAACAGCTCACTACTACCCTTGCCGAAATGCAAGAGGGCTCCTCTTTTATCCGAGATTTGAACAATAGCGATGACAGTGGTATTCCCTACTTGGTTTTAGCGGGCGATGTACGCAACTATGAACCCACCGAGGGTAGCAACTTCTCTAAGTTTAAAGAACAGATGTATAAAAGTGTAGGTACTTTTGTCAATGCAGGCGAGGCAAACGATATGATTGTAGATTTTACCTCTATGAAAAGTCTAGGTAAAAACACCCAAGTAGAAGTAACTCAAGTGGCTTGTCACCATCTCAATTATTTTGAAGAAGAAGTCAGTTTGAAAGCAATTCAAGAAATGCTTTAAATCATAATAAACGCCAGAAGTACTCCTGGCGTTTACTATTTTCATTACCTTTTAACTACGCTTTTTGTAAGCCGCTGAAAATCAACGTGATACAAAAGTGTAGTTACCTGTGAACCGAATCTACAGCAATTTGCTGTGATGAGCTCAACGCAGTTAAACAGGGTTTCCCTAGTGGAGGCTATGCCGACATCCCGCTTGCGGGGCACCGATATTCATCGGTATCTAAGGACTTGTCGCTTAAAGCTTGCCCCCTGTCGAGGCTATGTACTCCAAATAGTCTTAAAAACTTAAAGCTAAGAACTTTTTCATAGTCATAGCTCCTCCCCTATTTAAAAAAATTACCAAATCATTAAGTTTATGCTAATACACCCCACAGGTGCAGTAGTTCAGCAAGAAACAGGTATATTTAAGCCATCAACAAATCTACTAATGAACTCATCTGATGAAACAAAAAACTGCAAAGTACATTTCAGTTATACTGTTTCCGTATAACCTGGCCATTGTGACTACCTTTATGGTGTTACGCCTCACACTGCCACTTCAAGACTCTATCTACTGGACGCTATTTGCTTTTTTCTTTCTGGTGCTTATTCCATCTTCTTATGTAATAGTACAAATTATGCGTAAGAAGATTACTAACATGAGCGTAGAGGTACGCAGTCAGCGTAAGCAAGTATACACGGTGGGTATGTTTTCATTAATGGCTGCATGTGCACTTTTTTATGCTATTGAAGCTCCCAGAATACTCTTCTCCTCTTTTGTGTTTTTATTGCTGTTATGTGTACTTGCCTTTGCGGTTAACTTTGTGGTGCACAAAACCAGCGCCCACATGATGGGTATTGGGCTTACTTTTTCGTTTTTATTACAGGGCTACCCTACCATTGCTTACTTTGCCTTGGGCTTTGCCGTTTTGGTGGCGTGGTCGCGTTATTACCTACACAAACATACCTTGCCCGAAATTATCTCAGGATTTGCCATGAGCGTAGGCACTGGGCTTATTTTCAGTTTTTATTATTTAGTGTGATCTGTACAACTTCCGATATTCTCCATTTATGCCCCATTTCCTAAGTATAGATTCATAAACATCAGATCTATAGCTTATGAAAAGAATTTTATGCCTCCTTGTGGTTTTCAGTTGTTTGCAGTCAAGTTACGCTCAATCGCAAGAGTACCTTAGTTTAATGAATGAGTTAGATAGTTTGAGGAAACTACCTGACCCTACTAAAACTTCACCTGACAAAGTACTATATTTTGTTTATAAGAGCCCCGAAACTATTGCACAAATACCCAAATATACCAATTTACGCTATCTCTATGGTATTAGGGCACTTGTCAAAGATAATGAGTTTTGTGGTTTAAAAAACTTGAACGGATTAGGTCTTTACACAGGAAGATCTTATCCTTGTTTAAAAGATTTTTACCATATTCAGGCTCTTGACCTTTGGGGACTTGACCCCTATTTACCTGAGTATTTGTTTAATTTTAAAAATCTGCTGCATTTAACTCTGTCTTTTCATCGAATAAGATACATTTCCAGTAGGATTAAGGAACTAAAAAAACTTGAATTCCTATCGTTAGGCTTAGGTAGAGTTCGTTATTTTCCTAAAAACATCTGTGAACTATCTAACCTATACTCATTAGACATCGTTGGCAATCGCTCTATTAAATTACCCCTGTCCTTTATTAAATTAAAAGAGCTTACTATAACTCTAGACTTATCAAATGATGAGAACATACAGATTTTATCTCAAATGAAGCAACTCGAAAAACTTACTGTATATATGAAAAGGTTAGGAAAACACCCTAAAACAGTAAAAGAACTGTCTTTCATCAAAAAAATACAATTAAATGTATGGTATAAAAAAATAGATAGAAATGTAAATATTTTTATTGCCCCTCCTTATTAGATGCTATTTTAAGAATCGTTCTTAAGCGCTTAACTTTGAGTCAATCAAATACTACAAGGCGTATAGATTGTAAATCAAAACAGTTACAAAACTTAGCTCAAAATAAGATAAAAAAAACTGTACTTATTGCTCTGTTGTCGTTGTTTGTGGGTAGCCTATATGCCCAAGCTCCTGAAAACATTTATCAATTTATTGGCAAGAATAAACGCTTTATTAAGCAAAAACTAGCAACTCTTACCCTTATTAGGGGTTGGGGCAATGGCAAACCCATAGATTATGAAGATGCCAAAGGCGCCAACCTTAAGTTTAAATGCAATGCTCAGAATATATGCCAAGGCATTTCACTTTTCAACTTCAAAGATGAAAGCGACCGTATTCAAACAACTCTCAAACACATATCAAAAGCACAATGGCAATTGATAAATGTTTGGAAAAGCGGCTCAAGTACTTGTTACCGCTTTGAGAAAAAAGGGAAGCAACTCAATGCTCGAGTGACCGACAAACAATTGTTGGTGATAGGATACCCTGTATCTGAGTTTGGCTGGAGAAAAGCCCCAAAAACCATTAACCAAACATTGGTCGCCAGCGAAAAGAAACGTATTACATCAAGCATTGCCAATACACCTAAAAAAACTTCTGCTGTAGTTGGTAAACCAGAAACAATGGCAACCATTGTAAAACTTGCAGGCAACCAACTGACCGTATACTCTCCAAACATACCCTCAAGCCTAAAAGTAGGTGTAGCTGGAAATATCAGCCGATTTTACAAAAAAAAATTGGGCAATACCTCTATGTCTTATTGGTTGGTGATAGGCAAAGGCATCATTACTCACATCCAAGGGCAAGTGGTCACATTCAAGATTACTGATAGGATGAAAATGACTGTCAATGGCAAAATCAAGAACTTTTTTGTGAAAGGGAAGGAAATAAAATTTGCTTGGGGTAAATAGTTTCATTGGGTCAATTGTTCTGAAAATACCCCCTCACATAGCAGAACAATTGCCTCACTATAGTCTTCCATCTCTTTTGCAATATAATATGTCCAAATCAAGGTTTATTCATCATACATTGAACAGAATAACCCTATATTGACCATAAAAAACCACTCAAAGCTCAAGCCTTGAGTGGTTCATATTTATGTGTTCTGTTGCTTTTACAACAATATTTACTTCTCTTCAAACTTTACCCGTACTCCTTCTGAGTGGCTGGCAAATTCGGGAGCATACATACACTGAATGGTAGTCACCCCATTTGAGAAATCTCCTGCGTGACTTACCCTCAAGGCATACTCAAACACATATACCCCTTTGGGCAATGCCCCAAAAAAGAAATGAGTCGCCGCATCGCGTGTGCTTTCATAATACCCCAAACCATCTTGCCACTTATAACGCGAAATGGTGTTTACAGGCTCTAATCCAGCCGCTCGCATATCCTTCATGTGCACATACTCCATCAATCGGTCTACCCTTAGCTCAATGCGTACCTTGATCAAATCACCTACTTTTACCTTAGTGTTTGCCTTGATCGGTGAAATTACTGGTCCGGCATCTGACATTTTTTGCAAAAACAATTGCTTTTTCAATGCTAATGGAGTTTTAGCTGTTGTGATCTTGTCTAGTTGCTCAAAATACTGCCAGTAAACCGCACCCCAGGCAACGCCTTTGTCTTTTTTAGCCACAGTTACTTTACCCATGTCAGCGGTAATATTGTCTGCGTTCCACGACTTTTTGAAATAGCCAGTACCTGCTTCTACCTTAGCAGGACTACTTTCATCAAATGGATTTACCTTTTGTCCACCTACGGTTATTTCTACCTGCTTTTCGCTGGTTAGCCAATTACTACCTCGCAACAATAAAGCATAACAAGCCTCGGTAGTGGCTCTAGTTGTTTTCCAGTCTTGAGTTTGCTTAGACTTTAGCAAGAACGTACGCAAATCGTCTACTGCCTTTTGGTCTTTTGCTACTTCATCAAATACTTCAACCATCAAAGCTTGAGTCTCAATAGGTGCTTGATACCAGTAATAACCCCCAGTTTGTTTCCAATACATGCCCATTTCATCGTTGTGCAAAGCTCGCTCTTTTAGCGACTTCACAATAGCCATTGGTACTGGCTTTTCGTCGTAACGAAACAACCCAAGCGCCAACATACCTTGCATATATAAACTCTTTTTGGTCCAATACTTTTTGGCTTGACCAAAGTAGTAATCAAAAGCTTTTTGATAATCTTTGTTCAGTTTTACATCTTTAAAGAAACTACGCATATACAAATACTGCATTTGCATATAACCCAAATGATCATCTTTCAGCTTCAACAAGCCCTTACGTGCCAAACGCTTCAGTTCTTCGTGGTCATCATAAATTTTTCGATCTAAAAACTGAATAGCCTTGGTAGTCATTCTCCAGGCTTTTTTGTCTTCTCTCACCTTTTTTACTCCCAGATTATCTAAATGCCCCATACCGGTGGCAATGTGCTGGGTAATATAACGATCAGGGTAACCTCCATCAAACCAAGCCCAGGCACCATCGCTTTTTTGCTTTTTGATAAGTTTGGCCAAGGCTTTTTCCAGCTCATTTGCCATTCGGTTCAGGTCAAACAGTACCCCCAAACGACGTTTGCGCTCCGACTCGCTCTTTGAGTTCATTACCCACGGGGTTTCACTCAAAATCAATGACTTAAGCTCTTGGTTTTTCTCCAGGTTACTCAACAAAGCATCTGGTTGGATATTTTTCCAGGTATCAAACACTTTCTTGATTTTCGGGCTTGAATTAGCCACATGTGCCGCAATACTGTTGGCATAAAAACGACTAAAGGTTTGTTCAGCACATTCGTGCGGAAACTCCATCAAATAAGGCAGTGCCTGAATAGCATACCAAGCCGGGTTAGAAGTAAACTCAAGGGTGTATTTATGGTGCTTCAAGGTTTTAGACTTGCCACTTGCCATCAGTTTTTTCAACTCAAAAGTTTTGGTTTGATTGCTGCGAATAGGCAAAGGCATTGTTTCGGTCACCAACATACGATTGGTCAATACGGGCAAAGTCATTTCTTCTCCATCTGAGAATTTACCTGCTTTTGCCACCACTCTATAAGTAATTGCTTGCACACCCACAGGTATTTTTAGTTTCCACTTTACCACCGTACTCTGCTCGGCTTTCGCCTGAAAGTTAAGCTTTGCATTGGTGTTGCCCAATAGCTTATCAATCGGTTTGTTAGTAATGGCATCAAACAAAAACAGTTGCGCCGATCCTGTCAAATCTTTTTCCGATACATTAGAGATTTTAGACATCAAGGTCATTTGATCGCTTTCGCGGAAGAAACGAGGAGCATTAGGTACCACCATCAATTCTTTTTGGGTCACCAATTCATTGCTGGCAAAGCCATACTTCAGGTCTTTGGTATGGGCAAACCCTCTCATTTTCCACTTGGTAAGCGCCTCAGGCACTGTAAACTTCACAATGATTTCGCCTTTTTCATTGGTGCGCAGACTGGGGTAAAAGAAAGCTGTTTCGTTGAAATTAGTCCGTGCCTTTACTTGATCCAGACTACCCCCACTACCTCCAGCGGCTTTTTTAACCACAGGAACACTTTGTTGCTTGTCCGCTACTACAACTTTACTCTTGCTTGCCCTGGTCGCTACTGCCATTTTAGGGCTAGGCACAGCTACATCGTTCACTTCCTCCATTACTTTTGTCGGAGTCGATGTATTGCCTGCACTACTTTTTTCTTTTCTAAAACGGTGACGGTCATAATACTTGCGACGACCATACGAATACCCAAACCAATTGAGGTAATCATAATTTTTAGATTTCACATATTTCGTACGATCATTCCAATCGCGTGCATACACATTAAAGTTACTGATAACAAATCCCCCACGGCTGTCCCAGCGCATACGGGCATAATAAGAGTTATAAATGCCAAAACTAAATGCATTGGCACGGAAAACATCTAAGGAGGCATCATACAAGGTAGCAACCATTTCAGCGGCTACTTTATCCCCTTTTTTACCTGCAATCTTTATCCGCCATTCTTCTTTCTCTCCTGGCTTAAGTTTGTTTCGGAAAGTTTCAAAACTAATGTCCAGCTCTTTGTTGGTGCGTGGTACATACACTGTCTCATCACGATGGTACCAACGGTTGTTTTTTACAAAAGTAAAGTGTACACCAAAGTTTCCCCGATACTCCTCTTTCACGGGTACCTCTATCATTTTTTGGCTTTTACTCAGTTTTAACCACCGCTTTGCCACAATCTTGTTATTGTGCTCTATTTCGTACAATACCTGCACTCCTTTAGTTGCCGACCCTAACAATATTTGGGCTTTTTCGCCGGGTTCTGCCTTCGTCTTTTCAGTTTTGAAATAAAGCACCTGGTTGGTAGGTATACTTTTAGACTTAGGATTATAGACTGTAAAATACCTTACTGATTTTACCTCTTTACCTTGCGCGTCTTTAGCTTTTATTTCCAATACATAAGCCCCTTGTTTCCATTTAGCTATGTTGGTAATATTCAGCAAACGGCTGGCTTTGTCTTTTTCTTTGGTGGCAAATTTTGCGTTCCATACCTCTTTTTCTTTCTTCCACTTGTACTGATTGTTTTCATTGCGGTACAAGTCGTTCGGAAACCACTTTTCCCACTCTGTGGGTGAATGTATAAATTTGTTAGGCTGCGCCCATTTACGTACCCGCAACACTCTTTCGGGCTGCCGAAGCTGATGAATAGTAATGGTACCACTGGCTGCCTGAAACTGTCCATTGAGATTTTTGGTATTAATTTTCCAAGCAGCTTTTTTGCTTTGGTTTACCTGTGATCCCACAGATACACTTACTTTGAGCGAACGATACCCCACCGATGCAGTAGTGCTACTGCTATGGGTTTCGCCATTCATGTCGGTTACATCGGCATACACCCAATAAGTAAAAGTAGGGTCTGTTTCTTTGCCTACACTTAAGTCTGGAATAGCCTTAAACTTTACCTCAAACTCGCCTTGAGCATTGGTGGTAGCAGTTCCTTTGGTAATTTGCATACTAGGCGAAGATGGCGAATAACCATAATAGTAGTAGTACCATCTTGGAAAACTCGCTTTACGCACCACGCGGTATGTTACCTCAGCCCCGTCAATATTAGCTCCCGAATATGCCTTGGCTTTGCCTGTAACCGTTACCATATCATTTATCTTAAAACTCCCTTTTACTGGCTTAAAGCTTACTTCAAACTTAGGGCGCTTGTAGTCTTCTACCGAAAAACTAATGCTTCCGTGTGCATCTTTGATGCGCATATTGCCATTCAAGCCTTTATTAGGTGCTATAAATGAACCGTTAAATGTTCCAAACTCATTGGTGGTTAGGTTAAGCTTACCAGCCTTTTGACCATTCACATCATATAAAGTTACTGTTGTTTTGTAGTTTGCCTTAATGTCATGCTTGTCTCCGTCTGTGTTTAAAACCAACCCCTTGAAATAAACTGTTTGCCCTGGGCGGTAAATCTTTCGATCTAAAAAGAAAAAAGTTTTGGTGTAGGTGCGTTTACTATCGGTATATTTATAGCGATACAAGTTGCCATAACGCGATTTGTATTTGTATGAGTTCAGGTCAAGGGTAGACAGCCAGTCTTTGCCTTTTTCAAACTCCAGCCAAAAATTACGTTTATAGTAATTATCAACATAGGGTATTTCTACATACCCTTCTTTATTTGATGTAAAAACACCTCCGGTTTCTATCAAATACGCTCGTTTTTTGTTGTCATAACGACGTACTTTCAAGGTAGTCTTTACCCCTGCCACAGGCTTACCGGATGTTCTATCCAAAACATATACCTGACTAATGCCTTTATAGCGAAGACTGCGGTTGATATAACTTAAGCTACTTACTGTCACTAAATCACTTGCCACTGCATTGCCCTTAGTTTCAAAATTAGGCGATACACTTGCCACTAACATATAATTGCCCAAAGGCAACGCTGGAACCTTGGTTTCTAAACGATGCATTTGGTAATCTTTATCATCTGGCAACTTGGTGCTCCAGCTATGCAAAGGGGTTAGTTGATAGGTGGCTTCTAAAAAACAAGCTTGAGCGTGGCTTTTGGGGTTACAGGCAAGATAAGTTTTTTGCAGCCAGTCTAAGTCTACCTTATATACCCGCCAATGCATTTGGTCAGTGTTTTTGTATTGTATACTTACCCTAAAAGGTTGTTCAGGTACATTTACTCGCTCAGTTTGCAAGCTTACGCTCTTGCTGAATATTCTTATTTTCAGGTTTTTACATTGTTGAGCCCCCCGCGATTTAGGAAAACGAGCAATTGCTTTATCGCATATTTCAATGGCTGTTTTTAGCTTCCATTTCTTTTTGTCCAGTCGCAAAGGGTTGTGGCTCCTGCCTTGTTGGTAATAAATATTGGCAATGGCATAAGTCACTTCCGTAGAAATAGGAAACTTAATGCTGCGTTTTTCTAAACGCTCCAACGCTTCACGATACAAGTCTTTTTTGATGGTAGTACTTAAGTGGTTGTACACAAACTTTAAGCGGGCAAGGTCGGCATCTACTAGCGATGACAAGTCTTTGTCGTTTTGGTGAAACTTGATCAAGTCTTGCAAAATAGTCAAGGCGTAATACTTATACGAAGTAGTATCACGTGACTCTATTTTCATTTTAGCAAAACCTACTGCATCCTGCAAGTACTCAGGTTTGTTCAGGGTAAACTGATAGGCAGGCTTGGTGAGGTTAGGTTCCGAGCTTTTGAAAAAGTTAATGGCTCGATGGGCAAGAAAATCATACAAAGTAGGGCGAAGTTTGCGTTGCTCTGTGTGACCTTTTACAATAATTTCGTCGTAAATGTCTACTTTCACTTTTTTAAGCTTCTCAGCATCTTTCAGCGAAAGCTTGTATTGATGCATCGTTTCTTCAGTAATTTTTCGTAAGTCCCAAGTGTTCAGATCAGCCTGAGCAAAATCTTTGGAAGTGGCAGTACGGTTATTGTAACGCCAACGGTTGCGGCGATAATATTGCCAGTAGACCTGCCCCAACATAGAGTGTAACATGGGTTTTACCGGAAACTCCGCATTTTTTACCTCAGTTTGCAAATCGGTCAGGCTTTTTACCAAATCATTTTCTTCTACCATTACCACATACTTTAATTTATGTACAATGGCTTTGATAAGTTGTGCTGAATTTTTGTCTTTTTTGGCTTGCGTATAAATGCCGTCTACTTCCTTGAGGGCTGATTTGGGTAATTTCTTTTTCAAAAATCCGTTTACCTTGTCCCAGCGACTGTTATAAGCTTTTTGGGCATGTACTTCAGGCACCTGCCAATAGCTAAGCGCCAACAAGACCAGGGCACTCAGGAATAAACGCCTTATAGTTTTCGTATAATGCATAATGAGAATAGTTTAGGTGATTTTTACAGCAAAATAGCCATTATTTCATCAGGTGTCTCATTGTATCAGGTGCCTTGCAAGATGATGTATTTACCTTGCTTGGCACACAACTACCTGACAATAAAACCATTGAATCGTACTGGCTTGCTGCTTTTAACTAAAATTACAAAAAACAAAGTGCTTCACAATAGATATAGGGTAGTTTATTGTATATGTAAGTTTTGTCCTTGTTAACAAGACAAGTGTCATAGGGCAAAAGGGGTAGGTGTAAGGTGGTGTGGTCTATTTTTAAGTAATTTACTTTTTTTGCCAATGTATATATTTCTTATATCTGCATATATAAAAAAGCCCCAAGTACACAATGTTCAGACAAGTATAAAAACAGAACACAATGCAAATTGAAGTAAATCTTTATTGACTTGATTTTTGCACCTTAAATAGTTGAAGCTTTCCTCTAAAGCAAAAAAAACAACGCATGATAAAGTTTATCTTGCGTTGTAAAGTTAACTATTCTATTTAGGGTAATTTTGATTAGTTAGGTGTTTGAATCACTATTTTCCTTATTTGACACTTACTTCCTTGGTGTTCATTTTTTTAATTAGGTTTTTCATATCACTTGTTTTCCTCAGTTTGATCGTTTTACTTTAAATTAGTTTGTCACTTATTTTCATTACTTGACACTTACTTCCTTGGTTTTTAGTTAGGTTTTTCACGTTACTTATTTTCCTTATTTGACACTTATTTCCTTGATTTTCAGGTTTTAGTTAGGTTTTTCATGTCACTTATTTTCCTTAGTTTGATCACATTTTACTTTCTATTAGTTGATCACTTATGTCCTTGGTTTTCAGGTTTTAGTTAGGTTTTTCATATCACTTGTTTTCCTCAGTTTGATCACGGTTTACTTTAAATTAGTTTGTCACTTATTTTCCTTAGTTTGATCACATTTTACTTTCTATTAGTTGATCACTTATTTCCTTGGTTTTCAGGTTTTAGTTAGGTTTTTCATATCACTTGTTTTCCTCAGTTTGATCACGGTTTACTTTAAATTAGTTTGTCACTTATTTTCCTTAGTTTGATCACATTTTGCTTTCTATTAGTTGATCACTTATTTCCTTGATTTTCAGGTTTTAGTTAGGTTTTTCATATCACTTATTTTCCTCAGTTTGATCACGGTTTACTTTAAATTAGTTTGTCACTTATTTTCCTTAGTTTGATCACATTTTGCTTTCTATTAGTTGATCACTTATTTCCTTGATTTTTAGGTTTTTCATATCACTTATTTTCCTCAGTTTGATCACGATTTACTTTAAATTAGTTTGTCACTTATTTTCCTTAGTTTGATCACATTTTGCTTTCTATTAGTTGATCACTTATTTCCTTGATACTCAGGTTTTAGTTAGGTTTTTCACGTCACTTATTTTCCTTGGTTTGATCACGGTTTACTTTCTATTAGTTTGTCACTTATCTCCTTGATTTTTAGTTTTTTAGTTAGGTTTTCTACATCACTTATTTTCCTTGGTTTGATCACGGTTTACTTTCTGTTAGTTGATCACTTATTTCCTTGATTTTCAGGTTTTAGTTAGGTTTTTCATATCACTTACTTTCCTCAGTTTGATCGTTTTACTTTAAATTAGTTTGTCACTTATTTTCCTTAGTTTGATCACATTTTGCTTTCTATTAGTTGATCACTTATTTCCTTGATTTTCAGGTTTTAGTTAGGTTTTTCACGGCACTTACTTTCCTTGGTTTGACCACAGTTTACTTTCTATTAATTAGTCAATTATTTCCTACTTCTTATGATTTTTCGGGTGAGTATAGATTATGCATTCAGTTTCGTGTAATGACTATATTTCACGAACTATTATTGATACTTATCTTGGTATCCATATCACTTTCTCAAAAATATTTATCTGAAAATCTAAATTATGATATTAATCAGGCAGACATATTTATCAATTGAACAATAAAAACAGTTCAATTGATTTTAAACATACAATACAAAAGCGTTATAAAGGTGGTAAACCAGCATTTATAGTGTTGCTTCAATTTAAACTTATCAATCGAAGTTTATTGATAGGCTCGACTACATATATACAAATAAGTATAAATGTATATAGATAGCATTGAGTTTATTCAGGTGAGTTCAAATTCAGGCATGCACAATTGTGTATAGGCATACATGAACCAGACCTGTATAAGGAAAGTATGTAGTAAGATTATTAAAAAGAATTGATTACAAGAGGAGAGTATTACTCAAACAAGTTTTGGTAGGTTAATAACCAGCACCAAGAACTACGAGTGTAGAAAGAAATGAGCGGTATGTTTGAGAAGTTATTCATCTGACAATAATAAAATTGTATTTGATTTATATTACGAGAAAGAATTTAAGAAGGTTATATTTTTTATAACAAAATTTAATTTTTTATTATTCCTTATCTCCTAAATTTTTGCAAATATTGTTTTGGGGCTACAGAATATTGTTTTTTGAATGCCCTGGCAAAGTGCGCCAGATTAGAATACCCCACCAATCCTCCTACTTCTGATACGTTATATTGACGTGACTCTAATAACTCCTTGGCTTTTTCCATTCTATTATACAAAGCATACTGGTATATGCTATGACCAAACACTTGCTTAAAAGTTTTTTTGAGTTTACTTTCACTCATACCTACCTCTCGCGATAACCACAAAATAGTTGGCGGGTTTTCAAGGTTATCCATCAATATTTTCTTTACTGCAAACAAGGACGCGACATCGGTTTGATTCAGGTTATAAAACCCATCAGTTGTTTCACGTTGTGCCAGTTTATCAAAAAATAACGCCAATAGCTCAATTGTTTTTGCTTGCAAGAACAAACCCGTGACTGGTTCGGCATAGTCACATTGAATAATTTCTTCTATAGCTTTCTCCATTGCCTGGTTAAGCGTTTCATAAATACAAAACTGTTTTTGACAAGCAAACAGGCTTACCAGATTTTCGGCTTCTTTGCCCGGTATGTTTTGCATATATTCAATGATCCAACGACGGCTCACTACCACAGCAATAGTTATAATTTCTTCATTAGAAGGAAATTCTACAATACTGTCTTGCTCGTGGGCAGGAATCATTATCCCTTGTGGGCTGAACCTTCCCAAGGTTTTCTTTTCTTCGGCGGCAAGATGTATATGGTCTACCCCAGCCTTGGAGTAATGAAATACAATGGGTAAAATATCCTTTCTGGGCGCTGCCTTGCGCGAAATACGGAGAGGTTTGTCTAAATAGATTTGTTGCACTGACAAATTTAGCTCTGCCGAAAAACAATGCATTTGTATAGACCCATGCCCCAGGTGCTCAGGAATATTAATTTGATTATCCACTACTTTGGTTTCAAAAATTTCTGCCATCTGGACAAGCCAGTTTTGAGGTGAGTCTACTGAAAAAGAGTTGGATTGCATACACAAAAATTAGTTTGATAGTAATACGCTCAACGGTAATACCTTGAACAACGACAGGCGCAAGTCCTTAAATACCGGGTGCTACCTCCTGTTTAACTATGCTGAGCTCATCACAGCAAGCCACCTCGATGAATCGGATTTAGAAATAGACTCGATTCACAGATATACAACACACTTATTTTATGTTAGTTATAAATCCCCAATCAAAAGCATATCACTTTGTTGAGCTCGGTTAGTCAAAAGCGAACCATTATAATTAAGAACAGGGCTAAAATAACTACTACGAAATTTTTTGCTTGAGTTAAGGGTTTGATCGTAGTAAAATAAAAAATATAGGACACTCATCCTATGGTAAAAGAAAAAACGTTGCCACTCGAAGTCACAACGTCTTATATTTTAGTAAATGATCACCTACCCTATGTTGGGTTTAAGAACATATCACAGCTGGCGAAACAGGCTACCTACGGCGACGACGATTGCCACGCCCCTTTTTAATACTGGTTTTAAATCTCTTCCCTATCTGGTAGGTCAAACTTGCCCTCAAAATCTGGCTTTCACGCTTATATATTCCAGACGAAGTAAATTCAGTGGTGGTGGTTGCGAAGCCAAACTGACGGGTATCGAAAATGTCGGTCAAAACTAAGCCGAAAGTAGCTCTGCCTTTAAGAAAACGGTGACGGAAACCCAAGTCAATAGAGTGAAACGCCTGACGTGTTCCTTGCGCTCGTATAATAGGGGCTCTATAGTTTCCAGTAAGCTGTAGGGTAGTGTTTTTGCTCAACTTCCAGTTTGATTGCAATTTTGCATTCCAGCTTGTATTACTGGTAATGAGGTCTGTTTCACTGTTTCTAGCGTCAATCTCCCGATTAAAAAAAGCATAACTTGCGTTAAAATCCCACCATTTCACCAAGTTACCAATAACAATCAACTCTATACCATAGTCGGTGGCAGTCCCCAGGTTTACCGGACGAAACACCAAGGCAGAGTTGGCATCAAACGAGGCAAAACGTTGTATCACGTTCGTTGTATGTCGATAAAACAAGCTGGGAATCAAGCTTATTTTACTCCACACCTTATTGTACCCTATTTCGGCAGAGTGAGTCAATTCTGGTCCTAGTTCGGGGTTACCCACCCGAATACGAGTAGGGTTTGAGATATCGCGAAATGGGTTAAGCAGGCGAAAACGTGGGCGACGAATACGCTTGCTATAGCTTACCTTGAAAAACTCTCCTTTGCGTACCCTATAAGTAATACGTGCACTTGGAAACAGGTTAAAATAGTTGTTTTCAATGTTTTGTGTATTGTCAGACTTTGCCGTGAGGTATACTTGCTCGGCTCGTAAACCAAAATTAAATCCTATTTTCTTTTTAAGTTTTCCTTTAAATAATACATACGCCGCATGCACTTGTTCGTCGTATTTAAACTCATTACTCAGTTCATCGGAAAAAACGTACGTTTGAATTGTTTCGTCGTATATCTCTTGGTCAAAGTCAAGGTTCATATCACGAATAATGGCTTTGTAGCCAGTCTCAATCTTCATTTTTTGCCTATAGGGTGTATATAGTCTAACTGGATGTTGGTAATATTATTTGCGTTGTTATTGGCAGACCGCTGCAACGCAGTAGAATCTACACTGGTAGAATTGAGCTGCAATATATTGGTAGTAACATCTTGGGTTTCCAGTTCTGTACCAAAGTTTGAGCTCAGCGAGAAACTTAATTTTTGCCCTTTTTTGTCAAACTTCCTAGTAAAGATTAAAGCCCCCTCAAACACTTTATTATCTTCTTTTTCGGTATTGTATGTATGGGTTGTACTGTCGAGCGTAGCACGGTCAGTACCAAACCGACTGACTAAAAACTCTGGTTCATCCTGGGTTTGTGTACCTAGCAATCCTTCTACGCTCAAGGTAGTTTTATCATTGATAAACCAGTCAGTGCCAAACTTTATTGAATGATTAATGTCTACCCGATCACCATCACGGTCTTGTATAATCACACTCTGTCTGTCAGAACGGGTAAAGTCATCAGTTTCATTGTCAAACCATACCCGGCGAGCATTGCGGCGGGCATCATACGATACAAACCAGTTAAACTTGCTGGTGCGACGATTGAGACGAAGCGAACCATTGTAACGATCACGATTGCTGGCTCCCAGGGTAATTAGTGCATTTAGTCCGGTTTTTACCCCTTTCTTGAGTTGGATATTGATTACCCCGCCTACTCCTGCTGCATCGTATTTGGCAGAGGGGTTGGTACTAATGTTTATATCTTTGATAGCACTTGCTGGTAGCGACTCTAACCCACCACCACGCGAGGTTCCTGTCAAAGCAGAGTTTCGCCCATTGATCAAAATATTGGCGCTGGTTCCTCTTAGGCTAATGTTACCATCGTTGTCTACAGTTACCCCAGGTATATTTCTTAATATATCAAGTGCAGAACCTCCTTGCTGTGAAATATTATTATCAGCTTTCACTGTAATGCCTTCTTCATCCGCCTGAATAAACTCTCGCTTGGCTTTTACCACTATTTCGTCGAGGTTGAGCACCGACGAAGACATGTCTACCTCCTTTAAGTTCAAGTTGGGGGCTGCCGCGCTAACGACCAGGTTTGTCAATGTTTTTTTGTCATACCCTACCATACTTATTACCAGGTCATACTTGCCATACTTGAGGTTGTTCAAGGCAAACTTGCCACCTATGCCTGAGGTAGTAGTTGCCACCGCTATAGTTTGTGTGGTATCACCTGCCTGAAACAAACCCAATACTGCAAACTCTACAGGTTGTTTGGTTTTGGAATCTGTCAAAGTTCCTCGGATAACTTGTGCTTTTAGACACATAGTAGCAAACAAAATGAGAAAGAAGGTATTAAAGATAAAAGTGAGTTTTGTCATTTTTAGTATCATAGTATGGTTTTAATCTTAGGAATTGTTCAAAAATAAATTTACACTCTGAGAGGTGATTTTTCGCCTTGATACTTCGTTATTTTTAGCCTTTGGCAGAGCTCGGCACAGCGTAGCTGTAGCCATCGGTTTTTGCCCGTAGCGTTGCTATGGGTGCAAAAAACAGCCTCGTCTCAAAACAAAACCTCTACCTCAAGAATAGCAATTTAATTTCTCACCATTCCTTAGAAGCCGCGATGATTTTTTATACTCAAAAATAAGCAGCAAATCTGTAGAGATTCTGAAGAATCAGGAGATTTTAAGGTCTTAACAGTATTTTAACAGAAATGCTTGCTTGGTGATAGACCTCCTCAAATCAATAGATGTTCTTACCAACTATCAATAGTCCATAGCTTCTACAGCCTAAAGCTATTAGCCTTTAGCTATTAGCTTTAGGCTGGTTTGCAAGCCTGCTACTTGTTTTATAATACATTGATTTTTAAGGGTTTATAAAATCGGTAGATGGAAGTCCATAGCTGATTCGAGTAAATGTTCACCTTGTTAAATACTGTAAACCAGTATTTTATATTAAGATTGCGTACACACTTTATTTTTAAAAGTGTTTCGGTTTTACGCCTAAACACCCAATTAAACAGTTTTTAAATTCATCAATAACTGATAACCAGCAAACAACTTTGACTAAAATCACTGCGGAGTCTTGAACTATATAATGCAGGAAAAATAACAGGAAAGAGTATTCCATGGGTAGGTAAAAGGTAGATATATGCCACTGTATCAGGCAAATTTATGGTAGATCAACTACACAATACAAACCTAGACTTGGTGGTTCAGCATATTCAATAGCCGAGTTTTAGCCCCATTACGAGTATATCGTCTATCTGTGGCTCGTTGCCCATCCAGTCTTCTAAAGTATCAACTAACTGTTGGCGTTGCTCTATCAGAGGTAAATGGTGAATATCGAACAACAATTGGCGAAAGCGGGGTTTCATAAACTTTTTATTGTCTGCTCCGCCAAACTGGTCTTGGTAACCATCTGAAAAAATATAGAACATGCCTGGTGTATCTTTAAAACTAACTGTATGGCGATCAAACTTTTTGGTAGGTCTATGTTTTCCGCCACCTATGCCTTGCTTGTTGCCTTTAATCCGATGCAACTCCCCGTTTTGCACATATACCAAAGGATTGTTGGCACCCGCAAAATGAATACACTCTTCCAGCTCATCTATGACTACCAAAGCCAGGTCCATTCCATCCTGGTTATCGTTTTGGTCTTGTTTAAGCGCCTTTTTTACCCCTAAATGCAAACTAGTCAATATGTTTTCAGGAGCATATATTTTACGTTGCTTTACCACGTTGTTGAGCAAGTTATGACCAATCATGCTCATAAACGCTCCTGGAACCCCGTGTCCGGTACAATCTACCGCCGCAATAAATATCAATTCCAGACTGGCATTATCAGGGTGAGGTATGCTGGTAAACCAATAAAAGTCGCCTGATACTATGTCGCGTGGTTTGTAGAAAATAAAAGCGTATTCCTGGTAAGTCAAAAAATCGGAGTGCAAAGGTAACATCGCATTCTGAATACGCCGGGCATATTCAATGCTATCAGTAATTGCTTGGTTTTTATGCTCGATCTCATCATACAACTGTTTAAGCTCTACATTTTTCAGGCGATAAATTTCTGCTTCTTTTTCTGAGCGTTCCTTGGCAAACTGGCTTTCCAGGTTCCTTATTTTCAGATTGGCATCCTTACCCATTACACTATCCTTGATTTCATTGTGTTGTTTTAGGTGGTGATAAGCTTTGTCATACTCCTCCAACACATCATAAATTTGGCTCAATAAGAGGTGCGCTCGGTACATTTTCACCTTGGCCCGCAGTTTTTCCGCCCATTTAAGTCCATTTTGCAAGTAATTAACCGCAAGCGCATATTCTTGCTGCTCAAAATTAAACTCTCCCAAATCGAGGTAGGTCGTAATCAATGCTTGTTTGTCGGTGGCCTGTAGGCGAATATTCAGGCTTTTGCCATAAAAAAGGTAGGCTTGGTCTATATCGTTGAGTTTGCGATATATTTTACCAAAATCGTTGAAAGTACGTGACATGCCAAACTGGTCGTTTGACTCTTCTTGTAATTTAAGGGCTTTGTCCAGGCATTCTAAAGCTTGAGTGTATTGATCGCGCTGAAAAGCTACGTTTGCCAGACCAATCCAACTACGGGCGTTTGACACAGAATAAGGGTCACCTATTTCAAGGGCTTTTTGCGAGGCTAAAAAGTTTTTTTCTGCGTTATCAGGGTCGTTCAAGTCTAAGTAAAAACTCCCCAGCATATACAGCGCATAGGCCAAGCGACCACTTTTGCCTGACTCCTGGTATAAATGTATGCCTTTAAAAACATAATCCAAGGCTTTGCTATAGCTACCCTGGCTCCAGTGTGACATCCCCAAGTTGGTATAAGTTTCGGCTAGTAACTCTTTGTTGTTGGTTTGCTGAAATATCTCAATGGCTTGGTCAGAGTACAAGGCTGAGTCATCGTAGTTGGCAGTAAAATAAGCAATAGCCGCCTTCCCTAGTCTTACCCTGCCCAACCCATCTTTAAATTTTATTTGTGTGGCCAATAATGCTGCTTCTTCTAACAAAGCATTGGCTTGCGGTACTTTATTCTGATACAAAATATCAAAAGCAAGGTCTATTATCCGGGTTACTTTTTGATTTTCATCCTGGGTTGTTGCAATCACTGCCTTTCGTTTTTCAATTTCAGTATCAGATAAAGCCATACACTAATTTATACAAGTAAATGAATGGGCAAAAGATAGCAAAAACTTGGCTAAACCCAATAAAAAAGGAGAACCTTCGTAAAGATTCTCCTTTGTGTAAAATTTTGATTTGCTGGCTTATAAATACTTTGACAGCTTTACTCTCTTGCCACACATGTCTTTAGTTACTTTGAAAAGGAATTTATCTTTACTACCACGAGGAGCAGTATATACTTTCTTGCCTGGGCGACAAGTCACAGAAGTAGATCCTCCGCGTTTGTTCAAAGAAACAACGCCATATCCTGTATGAATGCGCACTTTTATGCCGGTATCATTGACAATCTTAAAGCTAGCAAAATTCGTTTCTACCTTTTTTTCTACTTTGGCTGGAGTTTTATCGGCCATAGTAAACGATGCCAAAGCAGCAACACAAGCAATAAGAGTAAAAATTTTTAGTGTTTTCATAATATTACAATCCTTATTAGTAAATGTAAAAAATACGTTTTTTTATTACGTTACAAAGGTATAACGTTTCAAGTAAAATAAAGTTGATGAATTTACTAAAGGGTGGTTTTTGTTCACCAATGGACGGTATCAATTCATAAAAGGAATACTTTTGGACAAAAAAAAAGCGTAGTTATAACAGACTACGCTTTTTAATAAACTTTGAATAAGGCATGTAGTTTTTGCTCAGTTTACCTATATTCTAATAATTATCACATTACCTATCCAAAGTTATGGTTAATATTTATGAGCTATTTGCCAAAGCTTTCTAACCAATTTTAACTCTTAATTATTTTTCAGACTATTTGTATTACTTACAATGCAATGTTAGCGTTTATCAATCGGGCAAGCAATTCTCACTCAGATAAACTCGGTTATTTAAGGTATACAATATTTTATAACAACCTGTTTTTAAACCACTTACTCAAATCCAAGCAATCATAACCCTTCTATTTACTCTGCTCAAAATAAGGTTCATCTGTTTCTTCTTCAGCATCACCTGAACTGTTCAATGCTTGATGGTAAAACAGGTCTTGATGACTTTACAAGAGAATAGGTTAAAGTCAATCATCTATTTGCTATGAACAGATACAGGGGATTACCAGAGAAGGTGTTTGTTTTACCATTATCAATACAAGAGATTATTCTATACTTGAGCATTTTTCGGCCAATAAACAGCAGCATTTCCCCTATATTCCTTACACAACACTTGTTTAGCAAAACAATGCCTTATAATAATTAGTACAATTACCTACCTTTGGTCTTATTATTAAGGAACGTGATCGCAATAACTGTCCGGTTTAGAACATATCCTCTTTACTGATTTTCGTTACTTTTAGCCTTTGGCAGAGCTCGGCGCAGCAGGGCTGCAGCCATCGGTTTTCGCCGTAGCTATGGCTACGACTGCAAAAAGTGCCTCAGCCAGCCTCGAGTATACGCCCTCAATCTCGACACGTATTTTGAACATGTTCCTAAGTAAAACTATAAAATTCGTCTGCTCCATAGCACATCGCCTTTTGGAACACTTTACCTTTTTCTGTTTTACTAAAAAATCAACTGCTTGCAAAAACTATTACTAACTACCACAACGCCGATTAATTATATTACTCATGTATTACTTACTTCATAAACTGCCTGGGCTGGTTTTATGGCTACTCCTGCTGTCGACCTATACTTTTGCCCAAAACCACACAAAAACAGACTCGTTAAAGCGTAAGCTTCACGATGTATCTGACAATAAAGAAAAGCTACTGGTGTATAATACACTTGCCAGAGAATACAGCAATCAGCTCGATTCTACCCAAACTTTACTGTACGCCAACCTTGCGTTAAACTTGGCAAAACAAACCAATAACCCACAAGCAGCACTCAAAGCACATAGCCAAATAGGTTGGTTATTACTTTTCACAGGATATTATGCTAAAGCCAAGGCTCGCGCTCACCACATGTTAACGATTGTTCAAAAACACCCTCACTTCAAAAACCACAGCAATGTTTATAACCTGTTAGGAGCAATTGAAGAACATCAGGGCAATTACAACCCAGCTTTAGAAGCTTACAAGCAAGCCTTGCAAATAGCTCAGCAGATAAAAGATACCAAAGGAATAGGGGTATACTGTGGCAACATTGGCAATGTATACGAAAGCCTGGGTAATATTCAACAAGCTTTGCACTACCACCAAAAAGCCCTGAATTTTGCTCAGGCAAGCGGCAATCAAAAAGGGATGTCAGCTAACTATAATAACCTGGCGCTGACTTTCCAAACGCTGGGTGACTACCCCCAAGCTTTAGCTTATTACCAAAAATCATTGCGTATCAAAGAGAAGCTTAAACACTTACCAGGTATTGCAAAAACGCTCCATAACATAGGCATTTTATATGAAAACCAACTCAACTATACCGAGGCTATTGCTTACTTTCACAGGTCGCTCAAAGTAGACCAACAACTCAACGATCGGCGTGGGGTAGCCCAGAGTTATAGCGCCATTGGAGGTATTTATGACAAACAGCAACAGTATGATACAGCGTTGGTTTATTACCAAAAATCGTTGAAACTGAGCACTCAAATTGGAGATAAAAGCACTATAGCCCACAGTAAACTCTTGTTGGGTAACCTGATGATCACCCAGAAAAAGTATACGCAAGCATTTAATTACCTCAGGCAAGCCCTGGAGTTGTACCAAAAACTAGGGGAGCAACCATTGATAGCAGAAGTTTTTTTGCATTTAGCCAAAGCGTTGCATCACCAGCAAAAATACTCCCAAGCATTGGCACAAGCCAACAAAGGGGTAACCCTTGCCCGGCAAACCAAACAACCTCAGTTGCTAAAGGCAGGAGCCGAAATACGCGCAAAAATTCACAAAACGATGGGTAACTATCAAGGTGCATACCAAGACTATCACTTGTTTAAGCAAATGACGGATAGTTTATTGAATATTGGCAATGCACAAAAAATAGCCCACCTGAAAACAAAGTATGCCTACGAAAAAAAGCAAGACTCGCTACATTGGGCACATGCTCAAGAGAAAAGTTTGTTTGTAGAGCTTACAAATCACCGTAGAACAGTGCAAAACAGTACGTATGCCCTATTGGTTTTATTGTTGTTATTATTATTGGTGGTGATTAGGTTTTACAGAAGCAAACAGAAGAATAATCAGCAACTCAATGCGCTCAATCAAGCACTGAATACCGCCCATGAACATCTAAAAAAACAAACCAGGGCACGTTTGCAAGAAGCACAAGCAAGGGCAAATGCCGAAACAAAAAATTTACAAAACGAGATTAATTATAGAAACCAACAAGTAACCACACATACACTGCACATGCTGCAAAAAAACCAGACATTAAAGCAGCTCAGAACCTTGATTAATGAAATGCGGCAGCAAAAGAACTTCAGCAAAGCAAAAAAGATGTGCCAGAAGCTGGTAAATTTGATAGATCAAGGCCTCAATATGGACAAAGATTGGGAAAGTTTTCATCAAGTGTTTGACCAACTGCACCCTGACTTTTACCAAAAACTAAAGTATCAATATCCATCGCTTACCAAGAACGATTTACAAGTATGTGCTTTGCTACGACTCAATCTTAATACTAAAGACATTTCAGATTTGATGGGAATTGCACCTGATAGTGTAAAAATGCAAAGATACCGTTTACGCAAAAAGCTGGAAATTGCCTCTGATCAGGATTTAAATGAGTTTATGATTATGTTTGACCCTACGATCACTGTTACACACGCTGCCTGACAATAGGTAGGTCTTTATAAAAAAGCAAATCCTCAGAAAAACATGGTTTCTGAGGATTTGTAATTTGAGGCGCTTAATGAAATACGCAGTGATCTTCTCCGCCAATGACCATGATAAATCCATCTAGTGACTCGCAAGTAGACTCATCAATACGACCTTCTACCACCTTTTACAGCTTTTAAATCGCCTTTTGTCATTTCAAATTTTTTAAGGTTTTTCATTGTTATAATTTGGTTATTAGCACTTGTTTAATACATCCATCTTTAGAGAGCTTGTGCTCAACTCAATACCAGTAAACTTGTATTAACTCCATACAGTATCACAGTAGAACTACTTGACTTGACCAAGCAACAACAAATATAACTATCATACTATGAGTGAGTTAAACTTAATTTCAGTTGATCACTTAATTCCTTACTGGCTATTAAGATTGCACAATATTACTAAATAATGAACCTGATCTTCGGTAAGTTTTCAAACCCTCCAAGTTTGATTTTGGAGGGTTGTGCCTTTGATTAGTTTTAAACAAGTTCTTAGGTGAATAATTTGATTTTATATAACAAAGGTAGGTGAATGGATACATCTAAAACAGGGGGTTTACCCTCTGATTCAGTATAAGAGGCAAAAAAGAGGCTTATTGGGGTATAATATAGCATGGGATTGGTTTGTATGCTACACAAAGAAAACAAGGTACAGTATAAAAACAAAAAGCTGACCTTAAAGGTCAACTCTTAGCTTTCATCGTCATATACTTTCAGTAAGTCCATGGTGCGTTTTTCGAGGTCGGTAGCTTTAATCCTTACTTTGATCGTGTCACCAAACATAATCACGTTTTTGGTACGTTTGCCTACCACTCGGTAATTCTCTTCATCTAGTTGATAAAAATCGTCTACCAAGTCGCTCATTCTTATCATGCCTTCGCATTTGGTTTCTTCTATTTCTACATAAATGCCCCAATCGGTTACTCCGGTTACTACACCATCATACGCTTTGTCAGAGTCATTGAGTAATTGCATGTATTCTACCTGCTTGTATTTGATAGAAGCACGTTCAGCTTCGGCAGCACGCTTCTCCATATCGGTAGAGTGTTTACATAGTTTCTCATACACCTTTTTATCTACCGATTTGCCATGGTCTAAATAATGTTGCAACAAACGGTGCACCATCATATCAGGATAACGACGAATAGGTGAGGTAAAGTGGGTATAGTGGTCAAAAGCCAGCCCAAAGTGTCCAGTAGCTTCGGTAGTATAAATAGCCTTGGCCATTGTACGAATAGCCAACCCTTGCAACACATTTTGCTGTGGTGTGTCTTCTATGTCTGTCATTAGCTTGTTCAACGAACGAGTCATTGCCTTGCCATTCAACTTTACTTCGTGCCCCAACTTTTTGGCAAATCCAGAGAAGTTTTTCAATTTTTCTACATTTGGATCATCGTGGGTACGATACACCATTGTATTGCTTTCGGCTTTGGTACCCTTTACTGGTAGTTTAAACACAAACTCAGCCACCTTACGGTTGGCAAGCAACATAAACTCTTCAATCAATTTATGGGCATCTTTGCGTTCTTTAGTATACAAACCTATGGGAGTACCGTTTTCATCAAGTTTAAATTTCACCTCTACGGTTTCAAAACTCATGGCTCCTTTTTCAAAACGTTGTGCGGTCAATTTCTTAGCCAATGCATTCAATGTACGCAACTCGTCTACATGATCGCCATTGCCCGAATCCATTACTTCCTGAGCTTCTTCATAGCTAAAGCGACGATCGGAGTGGATTACAGTACGACCAAACCATTCTTTGATTACGTGGGCATTTTCGTCCAGCTCAAACATTGCCGAAAAAGTGAGTTTGTCTTCGTGAGGGCGCAAAGAACATAATTCGTTAGACAAACGCTCTGGCAACATAGGTACCACACGGTCTACCAAATATACCGAAGTAGCTCGCTCCGCCCCTTCTTTATCTACCTTTGAGTCAGGTTTTACATAATGGGTTACATCTGCAATATGAATTCCTATTTCCCAATTGCCATTATCCAGTTTTTTTATAGACAGGGCGTCATCAAAATCTTTGGCGTTTTCAGGGTCAATAGTAAAGGTCAACGTTTCTCTTATGTCACGTCGTTTCTTTATTTCTACTTTGGTAATTCGTCCTCTGATTTTCTCAGCATCTTTGAGCACCTCCGCCGGAAAGTGTCGCGCCAGACCAAACTCAGCCATAATGGCATGCATTTCGGTTTCGTTTACTCCAGGGGCACCCAACACCTCTTTTACCTTAGCCACTGGACTGTTTTTTTCGTTGTGCCATTCCAGCACTTCTACTATCACCTTGTCACCGTTATTGGCGCCGTTGGTATTTTTGAGTGGTACAAAAATATCCATGTGCATGCGACGGTTGTCGGCAATCACAAAAGCATATTTTTCTTTGATCTCGATCTTACCTACAAATTCATTGGTTTTGCGCTCCAGCACTTCCATTACTTCACCCTCGGTGCGTTTGCCCTTGCTATTGGGGTACAGGCGAGCTTTTACTCGATCGCCGTGTAAAGCAAACTGTAGGTTGTCTGCGTCTACCCAGGTATCTTCTTCGGTTTCGTCGCTTACTATAAACGCAAACCGTGGGTTTACAAAGTCAACAATGCCTTCTACTATATTTAGCAAGACTTGAACATTGCCTTCCTGGTCTACCAAAATCTGGTCGCTGTCAGCAAGCTTTTCGAGCGCATCAATGACCTTTACTTTGTTTTTTTCGGTGGTAACATTCAGCATATCAATCAAGTCCTCAATGGCCAGCATGCGCTCTGGCTTTTGATTGAGTATTGTATAAATCTTAGATTGGAAATGTTCAATGGTGAGGGTATTCTTTTTACTTCTTTTAAATCTTCGTTTGCTTAGTAGTTTTTTTGTTGGTTTTTTCTTGGGGTTCTTTTTTTTCGTTTTCATTCTTTCTTCTTGTTTGTGTTAAAATCGGTTGATTGATAATTAAGTTAGATGGGAAAATGATTATTGAGTTTAACTAAAGACCAGCATATAACTTGTCTTTTATCAAGGCGGGGGCTTTATGCTTCAAAGTAACGTATTTTTTTTTATAAAAGTTGGGTAAAGAGTTGATAATTATTGTTTTTTATTTGCAAAAGCCACGACTGATTATCACTTTTTATAGTTAAAACAGTGGTATCATCATATTTATTCATACTGCTAAGTAATAGCAATAACCTTACTATAAATTCAACTGCTAAGTTGCCGAATTGTTATTTTTCTTCTCCTTACCCAGGCGTCTTCTTAATTGTGCTTTTCTAATGTCTTCGAGGGTGCCCTTAGGAATCGCTTCAATTAGTTTTTTGGTATATTCCTCTTTAGGGTTGTCATAAATATTGTCTGCATAGTCGCTTTCTACAATCTTCCCTTGGTTCATCACAATGAGGCGATCAGACATAAACTTTACTACTGACAAATCATGCGAAATAAAGACATAAGTAAGGTTAAACTTGTCTTTGAGTTCGTTCAATAAATTAAGTACTTGTGCCTGTACCGATACATCTAACGCTGACACTGACTCATCGCAAATAATAAACTTAGGGTTAAGGCTTAGCGTGCGGGCAATGACTACTCGTTGGCGTTGCCCACCCGAAAACTCGTGAGGGTATCGGTTGTAATGCTCTGGTTTGAGGCTCACTGTTTCCAGCAATTCTATCACCCGGTCTTTACGTTGGCGATTGTTGGCCAGTATGCCATGCAAACGCATAGGCTCCAAAATGGCATCTCCTATAGGAATGCGTGGATTGAGCGATGAATAAGGGTCTTGAAAAATAATTTGCATGTCGCGACGCAGTTTGCGTATGCTTTTTCCTTTAAAATCATTGATGCGCTCATTTTCGAAAATAATTGACCCGCCAGTAGGCTCTATCAAACGCATAATGGTACGTCCCAAGGTAGTTTTTCCTGAGCCTGACTCCCCTACCAACCCTATAGTTTCACCAGGGTACACCTGAAAACTCACATCGTCTACTGCCTTGATAGGAGCAGGACGTTTCTGAAAAAGACCTTTACGAACAGGGAAGTATTTTTTGAGCTTTTTTACTTCCAGAATGGGCGGCTTTTGGGCGAGTTCACGGTTGCGCTCTTCTACCTCATCTTCGGTAACAAAGTTAAGCAACAACGCCTCTCCTACTGATGCATACT
Source organism: Microscilla marina ATCC 23134 (assembly GCF_000169175.1). Lineage (NCBI taxonomy): Bacteria > Pseudomonadati > Bacteroidota > Cytophagia > Cytophagales > Microscillaceae > Microscilla > Microscilla marina. Next base: position 125,977 of record NZ_AAWS01000004.1, on the reverse strand, counting down.
TATGGTTGGCCTTTTCTATGATAGAATCATCCTCTGTTACTTCCATAAAGTCATCAATCACTGGCAATACCCGCATTTGCACATCCAAACGAGGGCGACAAGCCAACAAACCTTTAGTGTAAGGGTGTTGAGGATTGTCAAAAATATTCCATACATCGTCTTTCTCCATCATTCGCCCGTGGTACATCACCATTACATCATCGGCGATTTCGGCAATTACGCCTAAGTCGTGGGTAATAAAAATGATAGATACGTCTTTGTCTTCGTGCAAAATCTGCAGCAGGTCTAAAATAGCAGCCTGTACCGTTACATCCAATGCAGTGGTGGGTTCATCAGCAATGAGCAATCGGGGGTTGCACGACAGTGCCATTGAAATCATTACCCTTTGTTTTTGCCCTCCCGATATTTCATGAGGGTAAGAGTTGAACATCTTCTTCGGTCGGGGCAAGCGTACTTTCTTAAAAAGCTCAATGGTTTTATCATACGCTTCTTTCTTGGTGACATTTTCATGCAACAAAATGGCTTCCATCACCTGGTTGCCACAAGTATATACTGGATTGAGCGAGGACATAGGTTCTTGAAACACCATTGCAATGTCTTTGCCTCTGATCTCACGCATTTCTTGTGGGGTGGCTTTTGCCAAATTAATTTTGCGCTTTAGGGTAGGAGAATCAAACCATATCTCACCAGAAGTAATTTTACCTACAGGCTCTTGAATAAGCCGCATAATAGCCAACGAGGTTACTGACTTGCCCGATCCCGACTCGCCCACAATACCTAGTGTTTTGCCACGAGGTATTTGAAAAGAGATGTTGTCTACTGCTTTGATAATACCATTATCAGTTGAGAAACTCACCTCAAGGTTTCGAACATCTAAAATTACTTCGTTTTCTTCTTCGTTGCTAAATGATGACATATTCCCTCTATTAGTCTATAGCACATACAAGGTGCCTGGTTATTGATTTCTTCACCTGCCCCACTTGCCTCCCTCACGTGATGTTTTGGTGTGTTTGTGTAGTGCAAAAGCTACCAATGCACTTAAACCATATAAAGTGTTAAATTAGTTAATAGCTATCCTTTAATCTATTTTATAGACACGATTTTCTAAATTTATGGGTATTTGGTTTAACTTCAAGAAAAGTTTGGCTAAAATTTCAATATCCCGCATACACCCCTGAGTAATTTGCTTCATATCCTGGGTTTCGTGGTAAACCTTGTTAATGTCTTGCCCTTCTAACCGATTTTCTACCTCAGGAATATCCATCAGTGTGGCAAGCAAAGATAATGATGTTTTGTGTTTGCGATCGCCAAACTTCCACATTTCCAAGGTATCAAGGTGAGGGATTTCCCAGGGTTTTTTGTGAAGCAAATTGAGCGTAAGTGGCAACTCTACGCCATGAATAACCATACGACGGCATAAATAAGGATAATCAAACTCTTTTCCGTTGTGGGCACACATTACCAAATTATCGGTAAACTTGGTATCTATCAACGCCTTAAAGTCTTCCAGAAGTCCTTTTTCGTCTGCCCCAGCAAAAGCTTTTACCCTCAAAGCCGTTTCCTTATGTTCGTCTAAATAAAAATACCCTACCCCAATGGTCACGATTTTCCCAAACTCGGCCTGCAGGCTTGCCTGCTGAAAATAATGCTCCTCGATGTTGAGATCTTCGTCGCGGCGGTAAGCAAATCTTTTATCCCAAAACTTTTGCAGATTTTGCGGCAGGGTATGGTAACTGTCGCTTTGCGAGACGGTCTTGATATCTACAAAGAGTATATGTTTTATTCTGGGGTGAATGTGAGTCTCTTGTATGTCTGACATTTACTTGTTTTGATCGTTTAGGGTTGTTGGTGATTGGGTGAGTTTTTGATTAGGTGGTGACAAGTGCCCACACGTACGGGCAATAATTTTATATATGGCGTACGCCTTCCAGATTGAGCACGTCTATGTTGCTTAGGTTTTGTTCTACAATACTGCCTGGCATAAAGATGAACTTTTTGTCGTGTATTTTCCCATTTACATAATAGCTCACCCAATACTCGTTTGATAGATGAAACACCTGTGGGTCAATACGTTCTATAATGGCAAAACTCTCTTTATCCATTTTTTCTATCATTTGGCGCAAAGTAGATGTTTTTTGGGCTTCTCCATTTTTTTGCCCATAACCAGTAGAAGTAATCAGGATATTGTCTAACACAAAGTCATTACGGTTAATCAGGTACACGTGCCAATCGTACTCACCTGTTTCGGTCTTCTTTCGGGCAACCGCCACTTCTACTCCTTCTACTTTAGGTATCTCAATGTCTTTCTTCATATCACATCTATTTAAGTCTACATTTACTGCTGTGTATAATGCAGTAAAATAACAAGAGTATGTCTAAAAACTACCCACTAGATAAGATTTAAACATACTCTAAAAACGGAAAAACTGCCATTCTGTTTTCGATGGCTTTACCCAACTTACACCTTGGCTAACTCACCCTTGAGGTGCATAATAATGTTGACCTGAAACGGATCTACTCCATTTTTTTCAGCAAGATAAAACGATACCCAGTCTAGCAAGTGAATGAGGTAAAACGACTGAGTGATCAATGAAGCTCCCTTGGGCTCAAGTTCGATTACTTTAGCCGCTTTTTCTTCAAATATGTTCTTGCAAATATCCATACGTATCTTTACTCGCTCATGGTCAAGCCCCGAACGAATCATCAATACTGCAGTTTTGTTACGTACACTATCGCCAGACTCCCAACCTACCAATTCGTTGTGGTTCATTTCCGGAAATACGTGGGCATGGCAAAGCTGCTTTGAGTTTTCGTTGATCTGTTGCTGAAAACGAGTAATTACGCCGCCAAAGTGGGTGTCTGCATATACTACTGGCAAGTGATTGTAAAATGCATCGGCCAGCTCACGGGCTTTTGCCTGAATGTCAGCAGCATCGTTCTCAAGCAAAGCCAGAGTTTCGGTGTAAGCTGTCTCAAACTCAGTGTCAGATAATTTGTAGCCTTTGAAGGCATACAACAATTGGGTAAGCGAATAACCTAAAAATGCCCTGGGACAAGGTGCTTCGTTAGGAATTTGGGCAAAGTCATAGCCTGCGCTTTTTGCTTTTTCCAGTAATTGCCCTCCCGAAGTTACACAAAATATTTTGGCTCCACGCTGCTCTACCAGCTCTAAAGCCTGTAAGGTTTCTTCAGTATTTCCTGAAAAAGAACAAGCAATAAACAAGGTATGAGCGCTTACAAAGTTAGGCACGGTGTAGGTCTTTGACACAGTAACTGGCACTTTGAGCCCTGATGCCATAAACGACTCTACCAAATTGCCGCCAATGCCTGAGCCCCCCAATCCCGCAATTACTACATTTTGGATAGGTTGGTTAGGAGCAGTGAAGGTAAGGCTTTTGCCTATTTCTTGTGCCTTTTGCAATTGGGCACGAAAACCTTCTATGAGTGATTGCATCATAATTGGTGTGTTTTATTGAAGTGTTGTATACGCCTGTAAAACAAATAAATAACCCTCAATTTACAAAATGGCACTATAGTTTTATTACCTGATTGTTTACAAAACGGCACTTTTTAATATTGGTAAAACGAGAAGATGACCAAGTAATAGAGCCAACCCACAGGAATGCTATAAAGCAGCTTTTTTTGATGGGTAAAAATGAGAAGAAGGTAAGTACTCAAAACTGCCTGCTCACTGGTTTTTGCTTAAACAATACACCAACCTTACTTGATGTTTACATACAATGCCGTTTTCTACAATTTCTTCGGGGTAATGATCAATGAAATAATTGGGAACAATGGTGTGCATCTCAAAGCCACTCTTCTGATAAAAAACCAACTGCCCTATGCTGGAGTTGCCTGTAGCCACCCATAACTTTTGTATATGTTGGGTTTGTGCCAAATGCACTATTTGTGTAATAATTTGCTTGCCAACCCCTTGGCGCTGGCAGGCTTCTTCTACCGCAAGGTTAAGTATCTCCCAAGCATTTTTGGACAAATCGGTTACTACACAGGCTCCTACCCTATCGCCTGCTGAGGTATAGGCAATGTATAGTTTGCTATAAGACAGGTACTCGTCTATTTTGCTTTGGTAGGGATCTGCCAAAAGTAACAACTCATAAGGAATAGATTGGGTAGCGTGATGACGAGTAAGGGAGACAATCATAAGACACGGCACAAGTTTAAATTATTGACTATCAAGCAAAATACTTGATTTTGGTTTTATTGCTCTTTGTGTTTATTGAGCTTTTCAAGCTGAAAAGCAGCCCAAGAGGTTGAGTTTTCGACAACTCCCTTAAGAGAGAGATCATATTAACCATTTAACCTAAATGCAAGTTAAAGAATTAAATCTGGAGGCACAAGAGGCAAATGTGCCTGAGTTTATTCACTTTTTTACCAAGAGCTTACGAGTTCATTTAGCAGCGTATATATTCAATGCCAACAACTCCATTAGAGCATCTACAAAGCCTGCAGAACCAGTCAAAAATCATTTACAGGCTTCTATTTTTGAGTTGCCACAATTTTGCTGCATAATGATGAAGTACTTAAGGTATTGCAGCAAAACAAGGTGCCTCCTAAAGTACTAAAAGCCCTAACACAAATCAAGGCTTTTAACTTTATGCAAGCAATGACAAAACTACCAGCAACTTATACGTTTGTTAGTTGCTGATAGACAAGGCTTAGCACCGATATGTATCGGTATCTAAGGACTTGTCGCCTAAGGCTTGCCCCTGCCATTTCTTTTAACTAATAGACTCATAATCAACTGAAAATAAGCACACTATGAATTTGTTAGCTACTTATGGAAGAAGGTGTACCTAGAGCACCTAGTCCCTAAAACCCTGTTGGGGCTTCCAACTACTCTAGGCGTTTAATAAACTTAAAGTAGTGAGAATACTTGCCCAAGTCGTCGCGGTACAAACCTGTTTTATCAAGCTTGTTGATTCGCACCATGCCTGCCGAATGAATGACTTTTAATTGTTTGTTTTTGTTTTCGTAGACAATACCTACATGCACTACCCGGCCGTTTTTTTCTATGTATTGGGGCTTGCGCTGAAAAAACACCAAATCGCCCGGTTGAGCTTCTGCCAAAGATACTGTTTTACCTTTTTCGGCTTGTTGGTACGAGTCGCGGGGTAAAATATAGCCATTGGTTTTAAACACCATTTGCGCAAAGCCAGAGCAATCGTAGCCTTGTTTACCTTTGCCTCCCCACAAGTAAGGAATCTTCAAGAGTTTTTCGGCAGTCTTGATTATTTTCTCTTTGCTTTGTTTGTTGGTAATATCGCTGGCTTTGCCCACATAACGGGCTATTTCGTTGCCTAGCTTTATTTCTCCTTTTTTGTAAAAAGGCAAGGTAGAACCCAAAGATACAGGGATTTTTTCACCTTTAAACTTTACCACCCCCAGTTTTTCGGCTACTACTGGGTGAGCATTTTTATGATAGTCGGTAAAGTAATCTTTAGATACCCTAAACACCGATGCTACCTCAATCCAACCGTGGTAATTGTCGTAAGAGTTTTCAATATATGCCCATTTTTTATTGGGCGACCACTTCAATACTTTATAAGCATCGCCAAATACCAACTGGGTTACCTGCTCGCTTTTAGCGGAGGTAGTTTTGCGCACTGCTACTACGCTTTGGGCACATATACCATAGTCGAGTGCATACACCTGCACTGTCATTAACAACGCCAAAACGCTGAATAAAAAGTTTTTTTTCATATACACTAACACTTTAAAAGTTAATAGTCTGGAGTCCAATACTGCTTCCTTAACAACGCTTTTAGCTTCTCCGTGCGGCGGAGTGGAGCAAAGCTCTCATTATTAGCCTGTCGCAGATGGCTCACGCGTCTGTTTTTTTAATGCTCAATCCTTAAGGAAACAACATTGGTCTGGAGTCAAAAGCCTCTATAGAGGCAAGTCTTTAGATGCCAATGCATACCTATGCTTTAAGCGACAAGCCACAAGTACACCCCTATTTAACTGCATTGAGCTTATCATAGCAAGCTACAGATTCGGTTTACAAGCAACTATGGGCTTTACAACACATTGATTTTTAACAATTTATAAAATCCGTAGATGAAAACCTTTACAGAGACAAGTATTCAGTCCTTAGATCATTGCTTTAAGCAACAAGCCCAGGTTAGGGTTCCTCACTACAGGTTTTTGTTTATTAACTCAGGGTAAACTATATTTCACGCCTTGCGCAAGAATTAAAACTATAAAAAATGCACACACCTATACGTATAGAACTGCCCACTTTGTTTGGAATGAACACAGTAAACGCTTACTTGTTTCTGAAACCCGAACCTGTGTTGATTGACTGTGGAGAACAAACCGAACAATCGTGGAAAACACTCAATAAGGCTTTAGCTGCACATCACCTTCACATAAACGATCTTGCCAAAGTGATTGTTACCCATGCCCACGTAGACCATATAGGCATGGCAGGCAAAATAGCTAAAGAAAGTAACAAAACTGAAATATGGGTATCGGAGTATGCCTACAACTGGGCAACCAACCCACAAGGCATGAACGAAATAAGGCAAGGGGTAATTCAGGAATACCTAAAGCTTTTCCCTCAACTGGAAGGGTCGCCTTTACAGCAAATGTTCAATAGTGCTTATAAGTTGATGGCTGCTGCCTGGGGTGACATTCCTCCAGAGAAAATACGAAAATTCACAAAAGACGAAACACTGCATTTTGGCCAACATGAATGGCAAGTAATCTATGCTCCCGGACATTGCAACCACCAAACCTGCTTTTACCAACCCAACACCCAACAGTTGCTCTCAGCAGACATGCTACTGGCAGTTACACCCACCCCGGTGATTGATGTTACCCTTGAACCTCCTTACCAAAGAGAAAAGAGCCTGCACCAAATGATTGCTTCTTACCAAAAGTTTGCCCAACTGGAAGTAAGCACAGTATACCCTGGGCACTATACCCCTTTTGACAACCACCGAGAGGTAATTACCAAACAACTGAACCGAATAACCCAACGCAAAACTGAGTGCCTGAAGCACATCAAGGCAGGTACACATGATTTTATGGCATTGTTAGAAAAACTCTATGGTACCAATTTTAACATCCCAGCTTTGCCTATGCTGGTGGGCTATTTAGACTTGCTGGCAAGTGAGGATTTAATCAAAGCTGAAAAAACTGATCAAGGGATCAAATATTTTGCAGTTTAGCTCCAAGTATCTATAAAATCTCTTATTTTAGAACTATGGAAGATAAAATCAAAGGAGTTATTTTTGGCAACGCCGTAGGCGATGCTATAGGCTTGGGTACTGAGTTTATGTCTAAGGCAATGGTGCAACATCATTACCCTAATGGGCTCACCGATTACAAGCAAATTGTACAGGATAAGCACCGTAGCCGTTGGCAGCTGGGCGAGTGGACAGATGACACCCATCAGATGTTGTGCATTTTAGACAGTTTGCTTGCCAATAAAAGAATTGATATTAAAGACATTGGGCTTACTATTGTAGATTGGGCACACAACGACGGGCGAGGCACTGGACGCACCATATATACTGTCATAGGTTCACCCCTGTTTATGAACAATCCCCACAAAGCCGCTGAAGAATACTGGCTTAAGTCAAAAAAATATGCTGCTGCCAATGGCGCTCTTATGCGTACTTCGGTGCTGGGGATATGGGAGTACAACAATCCCGAAAAAATAAGACTTAACGCCGAAAAGGTGTGCAAGATCACCCACTATGACCCACGCTGCGTGGGCTCTTGTGTGATGTTGTGCCTCATGATTAGCCGTTTGCTGCAGGGGCAAATAATAAATGATGATTTTATGGAAGAAATGCTACAGGAAGGTGACCGCTACGATGCCCGTATTCGCGAATACCTCACTGCCCATGTACGCCCCGATATTGCCGTGCTTGCACTGGAAGATAAAGCCAGCATTGGCTACACTCTCAAAGCACTGGGTTGTGCCTGGTGGGCGCTTCAGTACTCTTCTTCTTTTGAAAAAGGCATCTCTAAAATTATTCATGAGGGAGGCGATGCTGACACCAATGCAGCAATAGCTGGGGCAGTGCTGGGCGCCCGTTTTGGGTATGAAAATATTCCGCAAAGATGGCTCAACGGACTGGCAAAGAAGGATTGGTTGCTCGATCAGGTCAAGCAACTCATCAGTGCTATGGATATGTCATAGGTACAATTTCACGCTGTTCGTCATTGGTAAAAAACACTGTTTCGCGGGTTTGCCGGTTTTTAAAATATGCCTGATAGTCCTCATCGTAGGCAATGCGCGAAGAAATCACGTCTTTGTACACATTGTGCATGCCCATGACCAAGTCGGTAATTTCGCGTACAGCAAACTGACCGCTCTGGCTGCCTGTAATGTAGTCGCAAAGTTGGTGTTCGCGGGCAAAGTCAAGCAACAAAGGGCTGGCGGCACGACGCACCATAAAACGCAACCCACAAATACGTGCCATCGGGAAATCGTTGACATCGTCGAAACAACAAGCTACTTGTTCAGGGGCAATGTGATTGAGCAGGCAAAAGTGCTCAATGGCCTTGCTTTTGTCATGAATGCTGGAATAAACTGCGTAAAAATGTTCGCGCTGGGCAAACTGTATTGCAGTAGGGTTGCTGGCGCCCGTGATGATCGCCATTGCCAAAGGGGTATGCTCATGTTTGCGCCAGTGGCTATAGCGTAGCATGTTGGTACCCATAGAGTCGGCTTCAGTAAACGAGCTGGACACGCCCACGCCTTTTGCCCCCAAGCTAAACACCCCATCCCAGTCAAAAACAAAGGCTTTGATGTTATTTAGTTTTTCGGCAATTTTTTCGGCAGGTAGCACAAACTCACCTCCCAAATCTTCAAATTTATTTTTCACAATGATTTAGTTAATAGTCGATAGCTTCTACAGCCTAAAGCTAAGGGCTTTAGGCTGGTTTGCAGGCATACTATCTATTTTATAATATATTGATTTTTAAACACTTATAAAATCGGTAGATGGAAGACCATAGTTGATAGCTTCTACAAGCTGTTGGCTTTCACTTGCGATTTAAGGGAGCAACCAACAAATAGTATACGCATTTTATTTACTGGTTGCTCCCTAAACACACTAGCCATTCCAGGTTTATAAACTAATTAATGAGTATAGATACAAAAAATGCTGGCATACAGAAAAGCAAATGTAATATTTTTTAGCGACGAATAATTCACCAAATACAATTTGCTCTTGTGCCCATAAAAAAAGAGCCCTCCTTATTCAAGAAGAACTCTTTATATGAAATAGGCATGGACAACTTGTTGCTTGTAGCTAATAGCTTACCGCTCAATTACTACTAATCTACCAACAACTGAGTAACCGCTGCCACGTCCATTGCCCACTCTGAGGTATATGCTTCGTCGGCTTCAGCAGTTTCTACCATTACCAAACCTTGAGCCTCGGCTTTTACTTTTAGCAAATTACCCACACTCAATTTAGCATCTAGTTTTGCCAAAATACCTTTTACGGCATCTTCGTTCATGTTCTGTACTACTTGTCCAGCAAACGGCATTTCAAGCCATACAATCTCGTTGGCGGCTATGTCTAATACCCCAAACACCAACCCTTTAGTCACACTACTGGTTACCCGTACTTGGTGCTGCACGCAAGAAGGATCGTAAGCTACTCCGGTTTTTGCCGAAATCTTCATTGGTTTTTTGCTATCCATCCAACCAACCACCAGGTTAGGCGTGATAGAACCATTGCTATAAGCATTGCAAGTAAATGTTACATACTTTGCCCCTGCTTTTTTCAACTCAGGCACATTGATGTCGATGTATTCGGCAGTTCCCACTTTTTCGGGAATGCTTCTAATATCACCACTATGCTTGCAACCCGTAGTATGCAAACGACTATAAGAGCAAATGTCGGCTTTATTGCTATAGCTCACGTAGCAGCTCAGGTCCATGTCGAGGTGTTGGGCAGGTAAACCCTCTCCCCATTGCATAAACAAACGCACAGTATTGCCTTCTAAGGCAAAGCGGGTTCCCATCAATGCTGACGGCAAATCTTGCACACTTTCGCTACGATCGCCAATAGACACTGGCATCTTAAACAACATAGGATCTATATACATAGACTCGTGGTTGTTTTCTATAGCTGCAAAACGTTTTTTCATTGCCAACAGGCACAAGTCCTGAATGCTGTCTTGCATTGCCCTGATTTGCTTAGGTTTATACAACCTCAACAATTTGTTAGGCGGTACTGCTTTACTTATACCTCCCAATGGTTTTACAGTACGTTGCATTTTACTGTCAAAGTAATTGTCGGCATACATGTTCAAAGTGAATACCAATCGGGCAGGTACTTGATCTACTACCTCACCAAACGCCTCTATTACCTTGTCTTTGCCAAACCACAACATATTGGCAAACAACGAACGGGCAAATAAGCCGGGGCGTTGCTTTAGTAAGCCTAAAGTATTTTCAGCATCCGATGCCAATCGGTAACGGTCTACTTTTGCCTGCCATACTTCATAGCGTTGGTTATAAAACACATCTAACAAAGTACGTAGGTTGTCAAACCCCTCACGTTTGCTATACTCTGCCAGTCGCAAGGCCCTGATAAACCGCACCCACATCCCTCTTTTTGGGTGCATCATTTCACACGCTTTTTCGGCAGGCAACATCAAGTTGTTTAACCAGGTAGCCACCATCAAGCATTGCTTTCGGATGTATTTTAGCTTAAGCGCTTGCTTGGCTTTACCCCCTACTTCAGCACTTTGGTCGAGCATTGGGCGTAAGTTTACATTGTTTTTAGCTTTGCGCTTGGCTATAGTTTTGGGCGCTACCAACTGCAAAAACCCGGTATGTTTGTACCACAAATAGCGCATAATATCGGTAGGTGAGCTAAACAAAGCCTGTGCTCTTTCTGCATGCTCCAGTTCTACCAAAGTATCTATCACTGCCATCAAGGTTTCTTTCATAGCAATGTCTGCTTTAGGCAAAGGCAACTCTGCCAACAATAGTTTTAGGCTATCCATTTGGGTAGCGTCTAAAGCTGTTTTAGACTTTAACAAGTTGGCAAAAAACTTCTCTGCGTCTTTTTCTGTCCACAAGCTCAATATTTTGAGCTTACTTCCTTGTCCATAGTGCTCAATTTCACCCGTTTCGAATGGTGTTCCACAAAACGGGCAACCATTGTAACGCTCCAATGGAAAGGTGTCGGCAGGAATGATATGCCCGCATTGCAAACGCGTACCTTTTGCTTGAAACACATTGGCAAAAAAGGTCATAATGTGGTCTACTATAGACTCCCCCGTAGGCACGTTCCAACCTTTTACCAAAGGTATCCAGTTTTTATTTACATTCATCACCTCACGAAACTGCTCCAGCAAGTTTGCCTGAAAAGTAGGGGTGGTTTGATTCAAGGCTTTTAGCAATGGCTCCGACACGCCATAACCCAGTTGGGCCAGGTTTGCTACTAATACCGAGGTGGTTTCGCGCAACTCGGCAAGTGCGGTTTGGTGTACCGTGTTGGACACAAATACGGCTTTTTGCCTCAAACTTACTTTTAGTAATGTGTTCATAATGTTGTTAAAAAAAGTTAGATAATGTGGTGGCTATTTTCGGGTAAAAAAATAAAGTAAGCCACCGTTGACCTAATATGGCGAAGCAGGTGGGATTTGAACCCACGACCTCCAACTCCCAAAAGTTGAAGTAAGTTTTAATTGACCCTTGCGGGTAATGCCAAAACTAACAAAGTTGGCGCTCTAACCAGACTGAGCTACTGCTTCGGAGTTAAAAAGGAAGCGGGCAGGACTCAAGTCAAAAACATAACACACTGATAATCAACACAAAAAACCATATACACACCATACAGTAACCTATATGGTAACCTTTTGGTTTAAGTCTGTTTTTGACTGTTTGCTGACGCTTGCTTCCCTATTTGATTACAAAGTAAAGCTGCCATTGCGCAATCTTTTTGCGCACTGTTTTTTTATCTAAAAAAATAGTGTGTGCTGTAATTAACCAATCATAAACACTTCTTATACAAGCATTATTTAAATCGAAACTCAATTATGACAAAAGATCAAACCCCCACTTCCGAAGCCCTGCGCTCCCGCATTTTAGGTTTAGAAATGATTGACTGGAAGGCAATGGAGTTTATCCAGCAGGATAATTTCAAAGTATCTACCGACGAACAGTACCAAAAAGTGGTCAGCTCGTTAGTCATAACCAGTTCGTAGCCCCTTTTTATGTATGGCGAGACGAAGCAGGCAAACACTGGTGTGTAGACGGCAAACGCCGTGATACCGTACTGCGGCGTATTGAAGAAGAAGGTGGGGCTACAGTGCGCGATGCCGATGCCGGGCAGGATCAATTCTATGAAATTACCATCCCCGCAGAACTACCTGCGCTCATCATCGAGGCAGACTCCAAAGAAGAAGCCGCCAAGTTGGTGCTCCTTTATTCTTCCGGCTACGGCGAGGTGACCCAACAAGGGCTTGCTGAATTCATTGAACAGTACGACCTCAACTTTCCTCAGCTCAAGTTTGAAATTAACCTCCCTGAGTTTTCTATGCCCCGCTTTGAGCAAACCTTTGATACCTTTGGACTGGGTGGTAATGGCAGTGAAGGAGGCGAGGCTCCCTACGCCGAAGAACACGAAGACTTTATGCCTGACGAAGAAGCCGAGGTAGTCGTACAAAAAGGAGATGTATATGAGCTCAACGGCAAACACCGTCTCATCTGTGGGGACAGCCTTTTGGCAGCAACCTTTGAAACGTTGATGAATGGAACACTAGCAAGAGTACTTATTACCGACCCACCTTATAACATCCCTTACAGTCTATTTGGTGGCTTAGGCAAAGTACAGCACGAAGACTTTTCTATGGCTGCGGGCGAAATGGGTGACCAGGAGTTTGTGGAGTTTCTTGCAACCTATATGCGCCACGCCGTACAACACACCGTAGATGGCAGCATTCATTACAATTTTATGGACTTTCGTCACGCCTGGCACATGTGCGAGGCTGGAGGCAAAGTATACGGCAGCCGCGAACCCAAACAAGTCTGCGTTTGGAACAAATCTATTCAGGCAAATGGCAGCTTCTACCGGGCAAAACACGAATTCTGTTTTATCTTCAAATCAGGGGAGGCAAAACACTTGTCTCATTTGGAACTCAAAGATCGCTTTCGCTCTAATGTTTGGGACTACAAATCAGCCAACGACTTCTCTAATGAAGAACGTAAAGAGTTTGGCAAGTTGGGAGCTTTGGAAAATCACCCTACTCCCAAGCCCGTAAGAATGATTGCTGATGCCCTGCTCGATACCACCAACGAGGGAGACATTGCGTTGGACTGCTTTTTGGGTTCGGGTACCACCCTAATGGCCACCGAACGCACCCGCCGAATATGCTATGGTGTTGAGTACGAACCTCACTATATGCAAGGTATTCTAACTCGTTTTATTCATCATTGCCAGAGCGAAAACAAGCCTTTTGAGATCACACGCAATGGTGAGTTGATGACGGAGGAAGCCCTTGCCCCTCTGATGCCTAAATAATCTAAAGCCGTGCCTGATCAGTTAGGCACGGCTTTGCTTACCCACTCCCGCAAGTTTTTATTTTTTGCTTTAGGCAAATTATACCACCACGCCTTGCCTATTTCTCCATTCTCATAACAAACGGCTGTTTAAGCTCTTTCAATTACGCACTTTTGTAACTACTGTCAAATGCATGCAGGCTATTACTAAGTAACAACAACTTACATTGGGCAAATTGTACACGCCCATGCGCGGGCGCGCGCGAAGGAAAATGAGCAAAGATAAAAAAAACATATCGCCCCAAAGGAAAAGCAAGGCTACCGAACACTACACGACTCCTGACAAGCAAAAGGCTTTTGTGGAGGCATTAGTGCATACCGGAGGCAACCGCCAACTTGCCTGTGAACGCGCCAGCCAACAGTTAGGGGTCAAGGTATCACGCAGCTCGGTCTATCACTGGCTCAAAAACAACCAAAGCTTTGCCAAAAAAGTAGCCGAAGCCAACCAGATTGGGGATGCCATTACCGTAGACCTTGCCCAAAGTACCCTGGTACAACGCACCCAGGGCATGTATTACAAAGAGCAGGTGGTGGTAAAGGTGAAGGTAGATAAGTACAAAGAACGGGTAGAAGTAAAGGAAGTGAAAAAGTACCTGCCGCCTGATTATCACGCGGCAAAAATACTGCTGAGTGCCAAGGCGCAACACCTGGGTTATGGTACCCAAAAGGTGGAGCATTCGGGTGAAATCACCACCAAAAATATTCAGGTAACCATTGCCAACCCTTATGAAGCTGAGGCAAACGAAAATGGGGAGGGGGAAATAGATGACCAGTAAAAAGAAAGGGCAAGCAGTGACTGTCCGCCCCAGTAAACCCCAGTTTGATATTTATGTATCCGACACCCCTGTCAACTTGTTTATGGCGGGGCAAGGGGCAGGCAAAACGCACGGGGCTGGTTTAATCTCGTTTCGTTTGATTAGCAATTTTCCCGGAGTGTTTGGTTTTATGGGCGCCAACACCGATATGCAGCTCACTGATTCAACGCTTTACCGGGTCTTTTTGGTCTGGAAAGATTTGGGGTTGGAAGAATATGACGAATACCTGGGGCAGGGCGACTATGTGGTGGGCACCCAACCCCCCAGGCACTTTAGCCGGGAAGGGCACGCTTTTAAGAGTTACCGCAACAAGATTAGTTTTTGGAATGGCTGCGTGGTATTTATTGGTTCTTTGGAAAATTACAAAGCCCACGATGGGAAAGAGTTTGCCTGGGCGATTTTAGATGAAACCAAGGACACGCGCGAAGAAGCCGTGCAGGAAGTAATCCTGGGAAGGCTTCGCCAGCAAGGGTTGTATATTAGCCAGACAAGGGCGGGGGCACTCACCAGTGAGGAGTACGATGAAGGAAGCCCGGTAGTCGCTAACCTCCCTTTTAATCCTTTGTATATTTTTACTTCTCCGGCCAAAGTACCCTGGATTAATGATTGGTTTGAGTTGAGCGAGTATGAAGAAGAAATCAAGGCAAAGATTTATGATCCGCCTCAGTACTTTAAAAAGAAAGTAGGCGGGGACTCTAAGTTTGTAGTGATTTCGGCGACTCATTTGAACCTCAAAAACCTGCCCTCCAACTATATCAAAAAACAGGAAGCCAACCTTGCCAGCCATCGGCACGGGATGCTGATTTATGGTGACCCCCTGGCCAAAAGCGGGGGAGAGTTTTGGAAACAGTGGGATGCCAGCGTGCATACGGGACATTATTATGAAGCAGTGTATGACCCTGCCCACCCCCTGGATATTACATGGGATTTCAACGTGCACCCTTATGTGACTTGCGTAGTCATTCAGGTATTTGTACGCCCCGAAGAAGGGATGATTGATGTGTATATTTTAGACGAGATACTTAATAAAACCCCTCGCAACACCACCCCTCATACTTGTGAGGATTTTTTGAAAATATACCAATCCCACCAGGGGCGAATCTATATCCACGGTGATCCATCGGGCAAAAACCAGCAAACCAAAACCAGGGACAAACGCTCCGATTTTAAGGTGATTTTTGAGCAGCTCAAACCTTACTTTACCAGCCTGCGTGATATGGTGCTGACCAAGGCACCAGGGGTTTCGGAGAGTGGGGACTTCATCAACCTGATCTTAGAAAAGCAGAGCTATGGCATTCGGGTACACGTAGACAAAGCCCGTTGCAAAACGGTGATTCGGGAGTTTGAATACACCAAAGAGGCGGAGGATGGCACCATCAGCAAGAAAACGATCGAAGACACCAAACTCAAAATTCGCTACCAACCCTTTGGGCACATTTCAGATGCCTTGCGCTACTTTTTTGTGGCAAAATTTGCGAAAGCATACAAGAAGTTCAGAGGGAAGGGCACTAGCCAACGCAAAACGCAAACTGTACCAAGAAAACGATCAAAAGATGCATTCTAACTTTTTACACCGCTACGACTACCGCCGAAGGTTAAGCGAGGCGGACTTGCTTGATTTTATAGAAGGGGATTGGGGCAAGCTTGCCGAAGCCCAAAAATCGGCCATCGAAGAAATGGGGGAGTATATGGCTGCCCGGTCTTCGTTGCCAAAAATATTTATCCGGCTGTTTGCCTATAACGGCACTGGCCAAACTTTCGCAGCGGGTGATTTGGTATGGGTGAATATGAGTCCTGATACTCATCTGCCCCCAGAGGTGAAATACTATAGAGCCATCAAAGCTAACCAAGGCATTACTCCATCCAGCGATAACCCTGCTTATTGGCAGCCCCTGACCACCGATCCCCGCAGTACCATTGTACGTGATTTTGCCGTAGACATTGCTCTTTATAGAGTAGTTCCTGCCAATAGCCCGGTAGAGATTGCCAGTCAGTTTAGGCAATTCTATGATGACGCCATTGCCTGGTGCAAGGTGTATATGAAAAACGAGCGTCCTACACAGTTGCCTCAAGAACCTCCTGGAGACCGGGGGATACTTATTGCGGGTGGGAAAGTGAAACCTGGCAACGACAGGCAGGATAGCCGGGGGAGTGATTATAAAGGGTGGTAGAGTTTAAAAGTTACATACACATTACAAATGATTGCCAAATGTCTAAAAAAACAAAAAAACGAGCTACTGCTGCTCATCATCTGAGCACTTTTGCCTCGGTATTCCAATACGGCAGGGACCGGGTAACCATTGCCGACTGGATACAAGCCTGGCGCATTGCCGAAAGCCCGGTAATGCCCCGCACCTATCCTTTGATGGAAGTCTATGATATGGTGTGCATCGATGCCGAAGTGATCACCGCCATCAACAACCGCAAGAACAAAGTACTGGGCGAGCCTTTTCTGGTGCTGGATTCGGAGAGCAATTATCAGGAGGCTGCCACCAAAAAATTAAGAGGCAGTTGGTTCGATGATTTCATCAATGCGGTGCTCGATGCGGAGTTTTATGGCTACTCGCTGATTGAAATAGGGCAAACCTTGAACGATGGTGATTATTCAATCAAAGAAATCAACACCGTAGAACGACGCAACATCATTCCAGGGCGTGGGCTGGTACTGCCTTACCCTTTCTCTGCCTATCAGGAAGGCATTGATTTCAGCGCCGAATATTTGAAGCGTTGGTACATCTTCTGCCATAGCAAACGCTTTCCTCTGGGCTTGCTGTTGTACGCGGCTCCTTATGCCATTCTCAGCAGAGATGCCTTGGTAAAGCACGCCGAATTTAATCGGGATTACGGCAAGCCTTACAAAATAGTGCATACCGACAAGGAAGGGGAAGAACGCCGTGAAGTATTGGATGCTCTTCTGAATGTAGAAGAAGAGCTCAACGGAGTGTTTGATATTGAAGAAAAGGTAGAGATTGCCTTTCCCTCCGGTGGCGGTGGTACCGTTGATACCTTTGACAAAATGGATGAGAAGGCAAGCAAGAAGCTGCTCAAAATCATTCAGGGACACGTCAAGCTGAGCAATGATACCGATGGCGGTGCCCAAACCTACATGAATAAAGACAGCATTGCCAAAACGCCCAGCGAAGAAATCAGAGAATACGATATGGCAAGGGTGGAGTCAGTGGTGAATGAAGAACTTTTTCCCCGCCTGCTGGACTTCAATTACCCGTTGGCCGGGCATTCGTTTATTTTTCTGGATACTTACCTGCGTGAACTCCAGCGCCAGAAGAAAAGTATCTCTGAGAAAGCCCTGGAACTTGCCCTGAGCCATTTTGAGGTAAGCACTGCCGAGTTTGAAAAAGCTACGGGAATCAAGGTAAAAAAGAAGGCAACCTTGCCAGTAGACCAAAATATGAAGGCAGTAGTAAAAAAGAATGCTGAGAATGATACAAACACTAACACTGCCACGGATTCTGAAGCTAATCAGGAAACAGGCAATCAAGTGGATAGTACGAGTAATCTTGATACTAATGTCGAAGTTGCCAAAAACCAGGACTTTTTTAAGTATGGATCGGTGACCCTGCCCATTAGAGATAAAAAGCTGTGGGCAAGCCTACTGCCAGACATTGAAGTACGCGACTTATACATCTGCCCCAAGGCTGGAGTCTACGGCTATGAAGACACGCCTCATATCACTGCCCTGTATGGGCTACACGCTTTGCCCAATGCCTTAAAAAAACTTGAAGCCTTACTTTCTACCCAACAAGAGATGGAGGTACAACTTACCGCGATTTCGGTGTTTGATCAAAAGGACAAGGACTATGAGGTGCTCAAGTTTGAGGTAACCAGCCCTGCCCTGGTAGCACTCCACGAAGCATTAAAGGCGGAGCTCAAACATACTTTGCAGTATGAAACCTACCAGCCCCACGCCACCATTGCTTTTATTAAAAAGGGAACAGCAAAGAAATATACGTTGACTCAACTTGAGCAACCAATCAAGCTATCTCTAAGCGAAGCGATATACAGTGATGGTAGGGGTAACAAGACACTCATCAAACTCTAAACGACGCTTTGCGCTAACGCCATAAAACCATACAACAACCATAGAATTTAAATACTGATGATCAACGAACGAAAATTTAAGAAAGTCATGCGTCAGATGCCCAGTGGCGTAGGGCGGGTCATGCTGCGTTATGTGGAGCGCAACTTTGCCAGTGAATCGTACCAAGGCAGCGCCTGGCCACCCCGCCAAAACCTGAACACCAACAACCGCAAACCCTTGCTTACTGACACAGGCAAACTCAAAGCTTCTTTTAAGGTACGCGAAGCCAACTGGCGGGTAATTAGGGTGGGCAGTGATCGGCAAACAGCAGGCAGTAGTGGCAACGCTCACCTTGCCCAGCTCCACAATGAAGGGGCTAAAGGCGCTGCGACCGTTCGCACCTATACCCGGCGGGGGCGTAACGGCTCGGTAAGGGTACGTAGCCACCGTAGGCAAACTGAGTTGCCCCAACGACAATTTATGCCCATTCCAGGTAAAGAACCACTCCCTCCGGAACTTTGGGCAGCCATTGAAGATTTTGTAAACAAAGAACTGGATAAAGTGTTCAGGTAGCTATTTCTTGATGGCTACACCTGACTCCAACCATAAAACAATCAAACCATTATTTTTATGATTAATTTATACAACGAATTAGAGACACACCTCAAAACCCCCGAAGTAGGCATCCGCCATTTTGACTTGTGGGAAGGTCAATTTGATAATAGCAGCGAAAAATTTCCTTACCCCTTGCCTGCCGCCTACCTGGAAATCACCCGCGAAGACACCAGTCCACTGGGGGACAAGGTGCTACTGGTAAAATCCAGCTTTACCCTGCACCTGGGTTGCAAAGATTACCGTCCTACTACCACCGGAGCCAAAGTTACCACGGGCAAAGGCATCCTGTTGCTCTCCCAAGTGATCACTGCCCAACTCCACGGTTGGCAATCGGGGAAGTTTGGTACGCTTACCCAAACGAGTAGGCGCACCGTGAATGGCAACGGCTATTTGTACCGGGTGGAGCAAAACTATGAAATGAGTTACAAGGATTATTCGCCACAGGTGAAAAGGGAGAAGATTGGTGGGAATGAGGTAACAGTAAGAATGGAGTAGCGCTGCAAGCACCGGCCGGATACTTCTGGTACTACGTATCGTATGTATTTAAAGAATCGTTATAATAAGGAGCAAGTGGAAAGTCTCAATTCCAGTTGGTTTTTAAACCAAAACCTGTACTTCAAGAGTTATTAGTGTTAAGTTATATTTAGCCATGAGTCAACCTACCGAAGGGGATGAGTTTTATCAGCATTGTTTTCACTGCAATCAAAAATCTACTCAACACTGGCTTTATTCAGAGATGGAAGAGGTAGAGTTTGAAGGAGACACAATAGAGATCATATACTCTTTTTATTTGTGTATAAAATGTGGACAGTTGAATAAGATCGAGGATATGTGAACTTACCCATTTCCCCTAGATCAAATCATTTTTTTTGTGAAATGTTAGGTAGCTGGGTGAAATGTGGAAGGAGGGCAAACCAACCCTCACACATCCACCCACCCTTCTACCGAATACCTCGATACCTGGGTTTTGCCACAGCGGGTACACCACCTCTTCAGGCTGTCACCCTGCCATTTGTGCCCCCATATTTTGCAGGCAAGTGGGGTAGGTTTGCCTTTATCTTTATCTCCTGTCTTCTTATTCATGCGCGGTGTCATTCTTTGGTTAATAATGAGTAAAATAATAGCTACTTGTGGTGACTTACTTTTTTATAATCCACTTCTTTTAAGAGTTGGCGCACGGTTTCGGGGCGGTAATAAAACATGTAGCCCAGCAAACGACACAAAAAGCTAATGTCGCCCAGGTTTTGCCATTTTCTAAAAGCAGCCCGCACTGCCTCGTGGCGGCGCGTGCTCTCCATCCAATAAAGTGACTTGACCTGTTGCCGGATGTACATCAACTCGTCCACCCCCACTTTAAGTTCCTCCAGTTCAGCGTCTTTGAGCCGATTGGCGTTGCGTAAAACCAACGCATACACCGAACGGGGGCGGTAATAATACTTGTAGGCAAGGGTTTGGCAAATGACCTCCATCGACCCATATTTGATTCGTTGCAGGTATTTGAAACTGCCCAATACATCGTCGCGGCGGCGCACAGCGGGTTCTTTGGTTTCGTCTGCCTGGTATAGCTTTTCAATCATTGCTTCCAGGGCTACCACCTCCCAGGGAGGCAGGGTAGGGTATGTAGTGCTCATGGTGTTTTGCTGTTTTTGCCTACTAAATTACAAAAAAGTTATCAAACCCTAATTCACTCTCTATCATACAGTTAAATGTATCTATCCTGAAAAAATGCCCGAAAAACGGCACGCTTGATTCTTTTAGCTTTCGCTTTTTCAAAATTAACACAATCGATACATTGATGAAACAAATCACACGCAAACACCTGGCAGTCATGCTGGGCTTGTTGTTATTGGGGACCAGCCTGGTCGTAGGCTGCCACAAAATTATTCGGGTAAGCAAAGCCCCGGATGAAAAGCTCAGCCCCGAAAAAATGGTACTGCCTCGTTTTGTGGCGGGCAAGCTCACCCAAAAACTAAGAGAGGTACTACCTGATACATTTGCCCGTGTGGAGACCAGACAAATACTGCCCCTGGGCGACACCAAAACTGTCCTCATTGAAAATAAGTATGCCGTAGGTGGTCTCCGGTTTTCAGAGGAATCAGCAGATAAAGTGGGGGTAGTGGTTTCTTATGACCTGGGGCAGTTTTTTGCTTTTGTGGCAGCCAAACTCAAAGAAGAACTCACTGCCAGGCGCAAGACAAGCCCGGAGATTATAGAAGCCCTGGGTTTGTCGCTGGACATTTTGTTTGCTTATTACGAAACCAAAGCTCAAATACCTGTGCAAGGCAAGCTCAACACAGTTTTTCCGAACTCAGCGGCCGCCACTGCCCAGGTGTTTTTGTCTCAGCTTCGCTTGCTTTATTTTCAGGTGGCAAGCCGGGGTGATGGCAATGGGGTAATACTTAAAATGGGTTGGAATGCAGAGGTGTTTGAAGCCTTTTTGACCGATGTGTTGGCGGGGAAGTATAAGGTAAAGGTAGTGGAAAAGGAGTGAATAGTGAGTTGCACTAAAGCAAAAAAAACCTGAAGGAAAGTAGATAAAAACCTACTCATCCCCCAAGATTCTTCAATCAGCTATGTATTACAAAGGTATGTTTATTTTTGGTAATTTAAAATAGCACTGTTGATTTTTTTAACATTTTAATCAAGCAATAAAAAATGGAGTCTAAAACTCCAATTCCTCTTCCTGATAATACAGCCTAAATACTTCGCCTTCGTGTTGGCTAAAATTCCAGTCAGCGTCGCTGGTAACCGGAGCTCACTTACTTTTTCCTGTGTTGTCTGGCAAGCCCATGTTTTGTAACTATATTTTGATTCTTCACATTTCGTTGACTGCTTCTCTATAGTCCATAATTGAGGCTTAATCCCTCCAAAAAATATCTCCCCAGTAATCCCAGTTGGTGCAGCTCCCTGTGCCAAACCACCTTGACTAGCAAGCAACAAAACACTGGCAAACATAAGAGGCGTATATTGAAGTTTCATGCTTGAAAAAAATCTAAAAGTAAAAAGTGCGGTAAAATTACCACACTTTCTAATTGTTAATAAATTACCAGGCCGTAGCTCATATTGTCGGTTCTCAAATTTTTGATTCCTCTGACTACTACTTTGAGTGATTCAAAATCTGCCTGTTCAATCGCTTCCTCTATGATTTCGGCAACCAAATGGTGAAAATGATTTAGGTCATCTACTTGAACCGCTGGCACACTCTGACCATACATGCTGCGTCCTGAATAATCCAGTACACCTTCTTCTTCATCGCTTTCAGGCTTGTGCTCTACTATAAGTTTGGCAAAATCAGCTTTCATTGTTTGTTAGTTTTTAGAATGATGTGAAAAATCATAAAGAGACATTTTGTTTAATTTACGTCCAGGCTCAGGGGAGTATGCGACACTCTTCTTGCCCCATACTTTATTTTGATTTGCCCTAAGCTTTTACCTGATGACCAGGATTTCTGACTTGCATGCCGCCAGTACCAGGCTTGCTTTTTCTTTGCCCAAAAAAAGCCTGCTTTTTTCAGCGTTTCTTTATGGGCACGGGTATCACCTGTCACCCAAATCCAGTTCCCCACCAGTTCGAAAATAAGGGGAAGATGGCATACCTTAAGATACATTTCCATAAACATTTGATCAATTTCTCCCTGCTCTTCTCCTGTTTTGAATTGCTCAAATCGTCCTTCAGTCTCCATCAAATGGGCAAGTACCTCATATTCGGCATTAATCATTTTAATCGGGGTATCATCTATACCAGGGTGGAAGTCAGGGTGATGTTGTTTACACAACGTCCAGTAGGCAATTTTCAGCTCCTGCTTGTTGGATATTTGTTCAATGTTGAAATAATTGATAGATTGCATTTCAAATTGTTTTATAAACCCGTTACTCAAACTTGGAAGGGGAGAGTAGCGGGTTTCTTATTATACCATTATTTACAGAACAAACATAAAACACAAATACCTGTATATCAACTACTTACCAGATTATTATTGTTTGTTTTTATAATTAAAAACAGCTTTGTTTATAAGGTGAAAAGTTTGGAGATATGGAGGGGTTTAAGAGCTAAGAAGTCTACCTTGGCTATCAAGAATAACAGTGTTTTAACCCGGAAATATTATGACTTGGGTGTGCTCCCACTATGACTATGAAGAATATAAAGTTTTGAACATATAACTGAAATGTAATGACAGATCAAAGCCTTGAAAATCTGATAAGGCAACTTAACAGTGGCAATCAGGAAAATATAATACTAAAACAATTAACTGATAATGTTTATTTGGCGGTCGTCTGGGATTTACCAGCAGGAGCGTTAACCACACTTGGAATAGAGTATCCCCATCGGTTTTATTTCGTCAAAAATGAGACAGATCAATTTGTAGCGGCTGTATTTGATATGATCCAGGACTTGCATTGGTTTACCTTACCTGAATACAGGGGCAAAGGCTATTTATCAGGTGCCTTAAGGCAAACCATTCTTGATCACCTGATTTGTTGCCACCAGCGGTCTGAACAAAGAATAACCATCAGTAAGGAACTACTTGATTCAGTAAATTTTGAAGCATCTGGCAGATTGGCCGGGAGTGTCGGTTTTGTAAAGCAAGGTGAAAATGAATTTGAAGTCATACACCTTTATAAGCCCGCAAATAGTATAGAGTTTGAAGAGCCTGACTATAAAGGTTTAAGCGAAGAGCAGCTTCAGGTAATCCAACAAAAAATAAACGTAGCTGCCAATATAATTGCAAGAGTAAATACCGAGCTTGAATTAGCCTATGGGCAGGAACCTGAAGTTAAAAGTGTAGAAAAGTTAAGTAAAAAAGTATATAGCGAAATGTTTCGAATAGAAGACTTTTGGGATAAAAAACAGTAAGCCAGCACTTGGTGAAAGTATCTCTTGCTTAAAACACGGTTTAGGGTGCTGGCAAGCTCAACTAAATCTTGCAGGGCATAGGAGCCTGAATTATTTCAATACTCCCCATTCAAACAAGGTTTTTGCTGTTAAATAAACATAGTGATTAAAGTTGATTGTTTTTGGTTTCCCAGCCTCCATTTCCTCCTCGTATCCTTACGTCTTTCGGCTGCTATTGATTATATTTGTGCTACACAATTACAATCAATAAACCCCGTCTAAATGCCTTCATGTTTGACAATTAAAGCACAAAATGGGGACAAACCTAAATTAGATACATAATGCAAATTTCAACAATATCCACTATAAACCCAAACCTGATGTTGGGCTTATGGGTAGAGCATATTTACTACCCAACTGCCGGAGCCGGACAGGTGCATGGCTTCGATCTAAGCCATAGTTCCTGTTTTATCAAAAGCTGGTTTATAAATTCCGATGCTCCGGGGCAAAAGTCAGTAATAAACAGCTATAGTCTGTACCCCTATGATCACCTTCAGCTGGCAGAGCATTTGTATCTGGGGTGTTACGGCAATACACTGTATTACGCTCATTTGGATAAGGTATACCAGGTAAAGTTTTCGCCCACTTATCATTTGCCTGTTATTGCTGATTTTGACAACCCAAATACACATTTTGGTGCGCGAAGGGCTTACATCAGAGGAAGGCATCAGTCACAGGGGCAACTGCTAACAGTTGATGACAAGGAAATGATTATTCAATACGCAGCATACCCAGAAACTTGAAAAACTCATTCCTTACCTGTTGCTCTGCCAACACACCGAATCTGCTAGTACCTACCTTTCCACACCCGGAGGCGGCTAGTAAACTCCGGGTGTTTTACTTTCAGGTAGTAAGTGGTGATGGGGAAGTATACGGTAGAGGTGGTGGAGAAGGAGTGAGTAGTTAGTTGCCCTAAAGCAAAAAAAACCTGAAGGAAAGTAGATACAAATCTACTCATCCCCCAAGATTCTTCAACCAGCTATGCGCTACAAAGGTATGTTCCTTTTTGATAATTTAAAATAGCGCCGCTGATTTTTTTAACGTTTTAATCAAAAAAACTGGAGTCTAAAACTCCACTTCCTCTTCCTGATAATACAGCCTAAATAATTCGCCCTCTTGCAGGCTAAAGTTCCAGTCAACCTCACGAGTTGCCAGTTCCTGCATCAGCTCGCTTACTTTTTCCTGAGTTGCCCAATAACCTGCTTCACGTAACGCCTTTTTTAGGTGTAGGGTAGTAAGTATTTTATGTTGGTTAAAGTAAGCTGTGGCTTGTTGTTTCACTGCCTCATAGCTCAGTTTTTTGAAGCGCAGGGTGTGGTATTCAAACTCCTCATTTACCGGGTTCAACTCAAATAAGATATTCAATTCTTTTAAACGGTCGATGTGCAGTTTGCGCCACTCGCCCTTGTCGAGGTCGTAATAGTTAACCCAGCCTTTGTCTTTGGGTGGGTTATACTCCGCGCCGTTTGGGTGATCTTTTAACGGGATCAAGCTAAAGTTTAAAGTTGCTTTCCGTACGTTCAGGGTACCATCTAACTTGGTGTAGGCTACCTGTGCGATGCCTTTTCTTAAATCTTGTTTTAACTCCTCCTTAGTGAGGGAGTTGGCAGTGTTTGTATCGGTTGCTAAGGTCATTGTAGTAAGCGTTTTAGTTGTTTGTTTAACTTTAATTATAAACCAAAGTACGACAAACAAACGCCCACTAACCAGTACTTAAACCCTTGATAACGAAGCGAATAAGGTTAGTTGCAAAAGCGTGCATTTTGCCCCAAAACCTTCCATATTGCCCCCAATATGTCCTCGTTTACCCCAAAACACCCCTGATTTTTTTATGATTTGATCAAATACAGCTACTGCGTAGGCTCACCATTGCACTACTCCTATCCAAATCGCCCCAAACCCGCCCAAAAACGGCACTTTACCAAGGGTACAAAACGCCTCAAAATATCGCTTTTCGCAGACAATATTACGCCATAATTACCTGTGCCACAGTGAGTTGCTAAGTGCACGCAATTAGTCGTTCTTTGTATCATAATAATTAAACAAGTAAACAAAAACATTAAAAAAGATGAATCAGATAAAACAAAGAACAATAGTAGCATTAAGCAGCGGAATAGTTCAAATTACCCTCAACGGAAAGATTGAAAAAACCACCTTAAACCTTGATTTGATCCCAGCTAAAAAGCAACAGCAAATCGGTAAAGAAAACCACCAGGGCAAGCAGCTCACCTTTTACAGCCTCAGCGAAGAAAAATGGAAAGTAATTGATTTTGAACAGGTAAGCGAAATAAGAGTTCTTACCTTTTTCACCCAGACAATGCCCGTAACCATTTTCAAGAAATTAATATAAAGCCAGACAAAACCAAGCCCTTGCCCTACCTCTACAGGTGGGGCGTTGCTTGTTGGTGCAAACTATGAGCAGGTTGCTAATGACCGTTCGTTTTTTTATCTTTTTTGGTTGCTCTAAAGCAATGCCCCACTGACTTCGTGTAAAATCAGTGGGGCTTTTTTTGTTGGCTTATATTGCATCCACTCTTTCTATTGAAAAGTCAATCACTGCCATGCAAGGCTTTTTCTCCCAGAATGCTTTCCCGTAATGGCTTATCAAATAAGTTTTAACGCTCTCCTGTGAGTCAGTTAAATCATAAGCACCAGTTGAATAATTTTTATACAAATACTGGTTTCTTGGGTAGTTATATTGATCTACAGCCTTGAATACCTTAGAGTCAATATAATTTATATCCAGGAGACTCAGTATATGGCAAAACTTCCGAACCTTTAGAGTGGTCAGTTTAATAATCAAGGAAAGGTTGGTTCCTTCAATGGGCATTGATAACTGATCATTTAATTGAGCGAACAAATCCTCCTGAGCTTGTAGAATGTTTTCTCTGTTTTGATCCTGAATTTGTTCCCAACCAATGATTGGCAGGAAAATCCGTGAGATTTTCTGTCGTCCAATTATTTTATTGAACAAATCAAGTGAGATGCTTCGGTTTTGAATAGCTATCTGATCCATGTATTCTTGTTTTATTTAGTAGTTTGTTTAGCTTTAATTATGAACCAAAGTACGACAATACCCTGCCCACTATCAAGCACTTAAATCACTGATAACGAAGCGAATAAGGTTAGTTTCAAAAACGTACTTGTTGCCCCCAAACCAGCTAAAACACCCTCAATATGTCCTGATCTGCCCCAAAACGCCTGCACTGTTTTTATCATTTATTATCATTTGCCTATAGCATAGCTACTCTATTGCACTATGGTAATCTAAATTGCCCCAAACCCGCCCACAAATGGCACTTTTCGAAGTACACAAAACACCTCAAAATATCGCTTTTCGCAGACAATATTACGCCATAATCACTTGTGCCACAGCGAGTTGCTAAGGGCACGCAATTAGTCGTACTTCGTGATATAAATTATTAGAAAACAAGAAAATGAAAACAAGAAAAAGATTTCGAATACCCGGAAGAACCGTTTTTGACCGGGACCTGGAACAACACCAGGTAATACTTGACATGGGCAAAATTCATGAAGGGTTGCTGAAGGTGACCCACGAACAACTTGGCTCCACCTGGTTACCCATCAGTGTGGTTCGAAACATAGAACCACTCAGCACCAAAAACTACATCATCGAAGTAAACCGAGATTACTGGAAGGATATTTTTTGGATGGGTTAAACCACCGAAATATGATTTTAAAACAACAAACCAAGCCTAAAGATGAACTACGATAAAATACTAACTGAAGCTGATAAACTTAGCAGCAACGAACTACTCTGGCTAATTGCCGACCTTAACCACATGCAAAAAGTGAAGGAATACGATGAAGTACGTCCTAAGCTTCAGGGGCATACTAAAGGTGTGGTGTTGTCTGAAAAAAACGAATTTGGTTTTATTCTGACTGACGAGCCGGAATACGATGAAGGAAAACTTCAGCTGATGGCAGAACCTTATGGAGATAAAATGATTTATGCCTTGTATACCCTGCACGATATCGAAATTAAACACCTGTTTACCTTAACGGATGGCAGCTTCGATTGGGAGAAAAAACTGGCTCCGAAAATCAGACTGTTTTTTGAAAAAGGGGCAACAGCATTTGAATAATAAGGAAGGAACCGGGAGCCTCCCTCGATGAGTCGGCTTCCAGGTTCTGATTTTTCGGGGGAGCCTTGCTTTGGGCAGGAGCAAAAACGAAACCCTATATCAGGTTTCGTTGGTCGGTGTAATCGGTAAAGCAGGGGTAACAAAAAAATGTAGATAAGAGATAACACTTTTTGGTTGCTTTCTGAATATATAAACGAGGCTGTATGACCAACCTCGTTTTACTGCCAGCCTACCCCTCTTTTTTCGCTGCTTCTTCTGCTTTTGCGATGCGATAGTTGAGCTGTCTCAACTCCTCAATCATCAGGGTTAAAAATTCCACTTGTTTTTCCTGTGCTACTACTTGCTCCATGGCTTTGGTCGCTTTGGCTGTTTCAAGTGCTTTTTTTACCTGGGATAGTTCAATGGCTAACTCATTTCTTCTTTCTATTATTACCCAGTATGCTTCGTTTGTAATCATGGCGGTTTTATTTAGTAATGCGTGGTTTAACTGTTTAATTATGAACCAAAGTACGACAAACAATCTCTTACTATCCAGTACTTAATACCTTGATAGCGAGCAAGATAAGATTAGTTGTAGAAGTGCACTTTTTGCCCCAAAACCAGCCAAATCACCCCCAATATGTCCTCGTTCACCCCAAAACACCCCTACTTTTTTTCTGATTTGATCAAATACAGCTACTGCGTAGGCTCACCATTGCACTACTCCAATCCAAATCGCCCCAAACCCGCCCAAAAACGGCACTTTTCCTGGCGTACAAAACGCCTCAAAATATCGCTTTTCGCAAAGAGTATTACCTCGCCATTAGTTGGGCAAAAGCGAGTTGATAAGAGCACTTAATTGATCGTGCTTAGCATTATAAATCAAATAAATAATTTTTTATGCAATTAAAACTAATCAATATACCCACAGAAAAACCCAGATTTCTACTTCTTAATTCTGGTGATTTTTTTACCGCGCCTAAAGGTGTACCTTATTCTGTAGCTCAAGTGCAAGGACTGTGTATACAAGCAGATGGCACGTTGTCTGTTAATTTTGATTGTTATTTCAAAAATGGATACAATCTGTTTCACGAAGGCAAACTATACATTCAGCAGCATCCTGTCAGCTTCACAACCAGCGTGTGTATTCTCTTTACTATAAAACGGGCGGATATTTCTTTCCTGAAGGTCATTTATCATGATACCGGGGATGAATCCTGGCAGCAGCCAATTGCTAAAAAAATACAAGAAGTACAAAGCACACTCAGTACCTATGACGACAATTGGTCAGGTGATTATCAGGCTTGTCTGGAGGCATTTTTTGAAGAAGAGTTGGGAGGATAAAAAGCGTTGATTTGTGATAGAGGCTGGAATGGATCACCAACCAGCCTCTTGATTTTGTCTGGGTTAGTTAATGCTGTGCAAAATATGGGTGAGGCATCAATTCCCGAATATCGTCGTCCTTTATAAACTCATAATACTCAAGAATTCTTCTTCGATCATGAGGTGAGCGAAGAATATGCGCAGTAAGTTCGCCTGGCAACTCTTTTTCCCGGTTGAGCCTGAGCGCATCTACATATAATAAAATCCCTGAATCGTTTAATTCATTATTATCATCAAAAAATACTGACGGTTTGAACATTACTTGATCTTCTTTCATTTGTCACATGATTTATCATTTACTGCCCGTTTTTGCGGGCACACCATAAATATACAGCATAATCAGGTATTTTTTATGCGCTACGTCAGGGTTTTATTTGTAATGCCAGACAAGCACCAAACCCAGCGGTTAAGTTGAATTACCGCTGGGTCTTACTTGATGACGCTTACTTTTACTACAAGCTATTTTTGATGCCTTCAGTAGCGATTTTGTTTACCCAGGCGATGCCTGTGAAATAAACACCTACCCAGACCCAGGGGCAAGTGAGGCGTTGGGTGCTTACGCAAGTAGCTGAATAATTGTCGTTCGTTGTGTTAATTCTATCTTTTTCTGGTTGAACCTACCCAAAGCAAAACCCCACCAACTTCATAAAAGTTAGTGGAGCTTTCTGTTGATTATTTTACTTCACGATTTGCTTCGGCAAGTTGCTCGGCTTGTTCCATTAAGAGATTGAGTTCTCCATCCAGCCTATCGATGATCTCCAGCTCTTTTTCATAAAAAGCCACATCTACCAATGACCGGGCATCTTTGGCATATTCCAGAGCTCTTTCGGCAAGTAGTCGCTCTTTGCAGAGTTCTTCACTGCGTATGGTAAGCAGGGTATACAATGCTAATGCTGCCTGGGTATTCATTTGATCTCTGTTTTATAGTTTGTATAAAAACACCGGGACAAAACCGCCCCGGTGGTATTAATCATTCACTGCCTTTGGCACCAGCAGTCACTAGTTTTGATTTGAGTTTCATCAACTCAAATACTGCCCGATCGACATTACTTAGTTCAATTTCGCAGCGGTCAGCCTCATTGCTCTTGCCTGCCTTTACACAGGCTTTGAACTCCTGACTGGTGGCTGCTTTATGCTGTTGTAATGCTTCAATTTGGGCTTCTACAATTTGAATGGCGTTGTCCATGTCGTTGTTTTATTTAGTAATTATTTATAAAACAAAAAACGACAATACCTTGCCCACTAGCCAGTACTTAAACCCCTGATAGCGAAGCAAATAAGATTAGTTACCAAAGTGCACATTACGCCCTCCAAACCAGCTAAACCACCCCAAATATGTCCTGATTTGCCCTAAAGCACCTACACTCTTTTCACCATTTGTTATTATCTGCCCATAGCATCGCTACTCTATGGCACTATGGTAATTGAAACTGCCCCAAACCCGCCTAAAAATGGCACTTTTAGAAGTACACAAAACACCTCAAAATATCGCTTTTCGCAGATAGTATTACATCATAACCTTCTGTTTAACAGTGAGTTGCTAAGGGCACACAATTAGTCGTGCTTTGTGTCATAACAATGAAAGCAGTAAACAAAAACATTCAATACAAATGAAAAATTTAGAAAATATCGCCCTTGAGAAATTTAAAATGTCCCAAAGGTATTTTGACAAAAAGCAACTACCACATCAACTCGATCAGGCAGACTTTATCTCCGGATTTAATGCCGGGGCAGTCCAGGCAGCCCAAACAGACCAAGCCACTTTACAAAAAATGCTGGATGAGTTTATCCTCAACGCTCAGGAATTGGACGCCCTTGCTTTGAAAGAAGCAAGTAACAGTAAAACCCCAAACCTGGACAAGATAAGTTTTACCAGAGGCTTTATTATAGGCTTTACCGAACAAGGCATTATAGACTGACACAGCGCGTGTCAGTTTCAAATCATCACTAAAAAAATACTGTAAAAAATGAGCAAGCAATCACCACCCGCCAACGTCTTTGACCAGGATTTAGTCACCCATCAGGTGGCAATGGATTTGTGTAAAATTCAGGAGGGCATTGTCAAAATAAGCCATGAAGCCCACGGCTATGCCTGGCTACCCGTGACCGTTATCCGTAATCCCCGGTTTTTGGCAGGGGTTACCTCTGATAACCAAGGGGTTTATCGCATCAGCATTAACCAGGATTATTGGGAGGACATTTTTTGGGTAGATCATTTGTTTTACTTAAACCGGAAAAAATGAAATATACGACCATCATAGCCGCCGCTGAAAAACTGACCGACGAGGAGTTAGGCTACCTCATTACCCGGTTGGATGATATGCTGAGTGCCCGCTACTACCACCAGGCAGACCAGGCACCGCAGCCGCAGGAATACCAAAAAGAGGTCATTCCGGCTTCAGATAGTGCATCAGGGTTTATTCTGGAGGAGTTTAGTGAATACACCCAAGGGCATTTGTACCTGATGTGTCTGCCAAACGGCGACTGTTTCAACTACGCCCTGTTTACCGTGGCCGAACAGGGCATGGAGGATATTTTTATCCTCGTAGATGGCAAACAGGACTGGCAGGAACAACTTGCCCCCAAGATTGAACAGTTTTTTAGACAAGCGAGCACCTAAACCAAGATAAAAACGAGGCTTTACAACACATAAAGCCTCGTTCAATCATTTTAATACTAATAAAAATCCCGGTCGCTAACCCCAAAGTCTTTGTCTCCGTAGTTAGGTTCCCACCCCCAGGGATCAAACCCTTCCTCTTCTTCTTCGGTGCTCCATTTTATGTCGGTTGGGGTTGCTTTTTTCAGTAGGTTGTTTGACATTTGCATTGGCTTTATCTTTTAAAGTTAAAAACAACGGGTTTGGGAGCTGTTACCTTCCAAGCCCTTTTTTATTATACCTCTAAGTACCTCAATCTTTGGGGAACTATCCAGTACTTAATCGCTGAATCACAAGCCAAATAAGGTTAATTACCAAAGTGCATATTCTACTCCCGGAACCGCCAGATTGCGCATAAACTGTCTTCGTTTGCCTGAAATTCCCCCACTTTTTTCAACGTTTGCCTGTATTCCACTATCCTGTAGTTCCCTGTTGCATTATTGCCAGCATAGTTGCCTGAAACCCGCCCAAAAATGGCACTTTTCCGGGCACAAAAATTCACGCTAAAAATCGCTTTTGCCAGATAGTATTACATCATAATTACCTCGCCCACAGTGGGTTGGTAAGGGGGTAAGATTACTCGTACTTAGCACTATAATTAAATAATTAACCATTAAATAAAAATGCAATGGGAGCAACAAATTTTGAACGCTACGCCTTCGGAAAAACAATGGAAGAAGCTTACCAAAGGGCTTACGAAGATGCCGAAGCTTTTACTGGAATTATTGATGGAGCAAGTGGAGACCTCAACTCCAAACCAGGCTGCATAGAAGTAGCCGTACCCGAAGGGGTGACCCCTGCCAAATACCTGAGCTGGATTGAAAAAGCGAATCAGGCTTTTACGGGCTATGGCATTAGCCAAAAGCAAAAAGACAAACTGCTGGGCTCCATTCCTGACAGGCATCAGGCAAGGGTATTTACTTATGCTAATTACTACGCCAACACCAGTGCCAAAGCGCTGGCCATCAAAATGACCGGAAAAAAGGCACAGGAGTTTCGCCGGAGGACAGTTTACGCGGGCAAACAAGGCAATGTGTACCTGTTTTTTGGCTGTGCCAGATGTTAAGGAACGACCAGCGAAAGCTGGTTTTTCTACCTGTGAGAGTGACAGTGATTTAAACAATAAACAAATGAAAATGACTTATTTTGAAAGACAAGGGTTTGGGGCAAGTATAGGGGAAGCGTTTTGGACTGCCCATCAAGAAGCCCAGGAACAAGCCGGGGCAAACAGTGATTTGCACACCAAAACAACCTTTGAGGAAATCAACACTCCCGCCGGAGTAAACCCACTCAAATACGCCGAATGGATCAGACAAGCCTGCTGTTCGCTCAAAACGGATGCCAGCGAGTGGGACAAAAAACGTTACCTGCTGTTTGTACCCAAGGCACGGCAGACCAAGGTGCTCAGCCTTGCCCAGGCAATGGTGGACGAAAATAAAACTCTGGGCTTAAGGCTCAAGGGACCAGCCGCCAGTGCCTTCCGGATCAAAAACGGAATCAAAGGGAAACACGGCAAAGTGTTTTTGTTTATAGGGGTTGGCTAAGTCCTCTCTTGTACGCTTCTATTTCTCAAAAGGTGAACCTATCTTATCTGGTTCGCCTTTTGGGGTTAGGGCAAATAAGAAAAACCGCCTAAGTGCATATAATGCCTCCAAACCACCCTTTTTGCCTTGAATATGTCTCGGTTGCCCGAAATTCCCCCTTGATTGTATCATTTTTTGCCCCAATGAACTTCAGGAATCTTTTACTATAGCACTATTACTGGAAGAAATGCCCACTACCCGCCAAAAACCTGCACTATTCTGAGTGCCCTAAGCTGCGTCAAAAAATCGCTTTCGGCAAGCTTTATTACCTCATCATCTACTCACCAACAGCGAGTTGATAGTCGGACTAAATTAGTCGTCTTTAGACATATAATAATTCAAACAAGGACTTACTAAATCACTTAAAACAATGACTACAATAGAAACAAAGACTACCTGGACAGCCCGCAATATCTGGATCAAAAAATGGAACAAAGAAGCGGTGTTTATTGAAGACAGGCTCGATAAATACCGCTCGATGTGGGTACCCCGTACCGCCATCCAAAACCCTCAATTTAAGAGCAAGCGTGACTTTGGCAAAGACAGCATCCACTATATATACGATGTTGAAATAAACGAAGAGTGGTGGAAAGCCAACGTACGCTACCGGGGCTTTGAGTTTGACACCAACAATGGGCACAGAAAAAGCTGGTGGAGTTAATTGCTCTGCCAGTTTTTTGACTTAACTAACAAATTACAGATGCTCCTTGCAAAGGCAACCTTGCCTCTCCTAAAGGCTGCTCACGCAAATGGGGACTCGCCGTGCCCGGCAACAAAAAACACAGCTTTAAGCCGCTACCTACTTTGTCAACGGGACATACCTTGCCCCCTACCGAGTGAGCCCATTGCTGGATGGCAGCGAGCCCTACTCCTGAAATTGCCCCGGTAATCCGTCGTTTGAACGACTGGTCGAAAATATCGGTATTGCTGGTCGGGTATACACCATTGTCTTCTATATACATAGCAATAGTTTGGCTATTATAAGCAGCCGCTTCAATACTAATAAAGCGCTCTTCGTCGGGGTGGGCGTGCTTGCCCATATAATGAACCAAACTGAAAAACATTCTAAAAAAGCTCATCTTATCTACTTTGATTTGTAGGTTTGCCACATAGCTCGAAAAACGAATGTCTTTGCGGCTAAAGTAGAGGTGGTACATTTGGTAAGCCGTATCAATGAGTGCCTTAAGGCTGCACTTCTCTATGTGCACGGCTTCGGTAGAGATGTTATTGACATCGTCAATATTGCGCAGCATATCTTCTAACTCCACAATTCTTTTGAGCAAATCGGTATTGGTAAGTTTCAATGCTTTTTGCTTCATTGTCTGCACCAGTTGCCTTGCTTCCTGCAAGCCTTCTGAGATTAATGATTGTTGGATCGTATCGATCATCATTTGATTGTTTTATGGTTGTATTGTTTTATGGTT
Organism: Microscilla marina ATCC 23134; assembly: GCF_000169175.1. Classification (NCBI taxonomy): domain Bacteria; kingdom Pseudomonadati; phylum Bacteroidota; class Cytophagia; order Cytophagales; family Microscillaceae; genus Microscilla; species Microscilla marina. The sequence goes on along the minus strand of NZ_AAWS01000004.1, from coordinate 90,923 downwards.
CGCAAAGCGCCATTGACTATTGTCTGCACTTTTTAAAAAAGAAGGACAGGTTCAGCAAACCTGCCTTCTTGGTTTATCCCTGTTATCCATCCATCACTAACCAACATAAGTTCTATGAGGGTAAAAACAGGACACATTAACTACATTACACTGCTATTATTTTACTTTCTCAACCCTACACTCAAAACTGCTTCGCCCAGGGCTTGTGGCATCATATACTTTGATTACATACACCCCCGCCGAGAGTTCGTGCAGGTAGATTTGGTGCTGGTGGGTACGACTTGCCCAATGCCCCCTGGTTACTACCTGCCCTTGCAGGCTGATGACCTGCCAACGGATGTCGGGCGAAGGCACCAGGCCTTGGGGCAACACCAGGGTCACTGCTTCCCTCACTGGATTGGGGTAGGCAAGCAGTTTAGTAGCATGTGGTTTTGACTGTCCATTTAACCCCGTGACCGTATTTTCATCAGCATCACGCCCGGCATTCACAGGCACTTTTGCCGTAGCTACCTGATAAATGCCCCTGCTTTGATAGTCTGCCACAAATACCACTACTTTTAAGTTTTGAGGGTTCACCCTTCCTGGTCCCGCGTTGTAGCTAAATCCAAGGCTTTGAACTTCGCCTTTTTTCCACACGCTCCCTCTAAAAATCCCTGCTGCATCAGGCAACATCTTGCGAAGTACCTGAGCGTAGGTTTCTCCTGTGTTATTAGCCACCCGGCTACTATCTACAATGGTCGCGTGAAAAACAACAGGCTCGTTGAAGGCAGTTAAGGCAGTGATCTTTGCTGAAATTTCGAGATGTTTGTTTTGCCATTGAGCAGGTGCAATATCGATGGCAAAAGCTGCTGGCAACAAGGTCTCTTTGAGTAGGCTGTCTTTGAGTTGGGTCACTGACAAGGAATCTTTCACCCTGCCGTTTGCCACCGTAGCGGGTACGTTGCGCAAACCATAATGCAAAGCCCTACCACTGGGGTCTTTAGAGTTTTCGCTGTTGAACTCATCTACCGTAGGGAAGCTGGTATGGTAATGAATACTCACGATTTCGCCGTTGCTGCTGGCACTCATTACCTGAGCTAATTGAGTGCTTTTAATCGCCGCATTTGCTATGCCCTGATTGGTAAAATATTCCAGGAGTGCCACCCGGTTGCGATTACGCAGCTCAAAGTTGTCAAAAGTAATCCCTTGGTACGTGCTGCCCGGTGGGTTGTCGGCATTGGAGCCAAAAGCAAACCTGAACCGGATGATGTTGGGATTGGCAGCAGCAGCGGGTAAATTAGCAATGGCTCTATCCAAAGCAATGCGTGCGGTGCGCCAACCTTTGAACTTGCCTGACCAACCCTGAGCATCACCGTTGCTAGTCGTAAAACGATCACCTGGTTTGCCCAAAATGGGGGTGGTATTGTACCAGCCAACGCCTTGATCTACTACCCCCAGGCGTTGCCAGGTCTTGCCATCGTCAAGCGTATAAAGGAGTACCAACCCGTCAGCGCCTGCATCAGTATCGAGCTTGTAATCGAACGAAAGTACGGGACAGGTCAGCTCACTAATGTCAAAGGCAGGGCTTGCTACATAAGACTGTTCCTGATGAGCGTAGCCACCCGGCATTTGCCAGGCATCATTCACCAGTTGCCAGCTGCTGCCTTCGGTAGTGCTCTCTTTGGCTATAGTGCCGTGGGTAAGCCAGCCACCTGCGGTGTTTTCGAAACTACTATAGTAAGGAGTCGTTTCAGTGACTTTTATTAATGGAAAAATATCGATGCGGCGGTGCAGCGTATAAGCCGCCACTGAGGTGCGAATGGTCAGACTTACCTCATAAGTACCGGGGCGTTGGTACTGGTGCACGGGGTCTTTTGCTGTAGAAGTCGCCCCATCACCAAAGTTCCAGACATAAGCCTGGATAGAATCGCCTACTACCAGCGAAAGATCAGTAAACCGGGTGGGATACGACTCGCCCTTGCCGCCAATATATTGTCCTTCAAAATCAAAATCTACTTTGAACGCCTGGCTGATTTGTTCGCTACAACCGGAGGCATTGGTAGCGTTTAGGCTATAATTCAGTAATGGAATGCTTCCTTGCCTATCGGGGTGTACCGGATAAGCCACGCTTGCGGTAGAGGCGAGCAAATTACCAAAATTCCACGCCCAACTTGACACAGGAGTGCCAGCAACCGCAGTAAAACGGAGGGTATCCTCGTTCCAACGCCTTTCGGCTACTACCTGCACGCTCGCGGGTGGATCAATGACCTCAAAATACACCGTTGTATCGCGGTTGGAGGTGTTGGCGCAGCCCGTGCTGCCTGTGCTGGCAAGTGCTAAAAACAACTCATATCTACCCGCCACGAAGTTAGCAGGGTTGAGTAGGTTGCCCCCCAAGGCTTTTTCTTCGCCTGTGGCAAGGTTTCGCGCAATAAAACCGGGCAAAAGCGGGGTGAGTACCCCGTTTTTGAACGCTGACAGCATTACAGGTGAGTCGTTACTGCAATAACTGTCGGCAAGCCCGGTGAAACTAAGGGTAGGCAAGGGTTGGATAGTAATAGTATAAGCCGCCGAGTAGTTTACACAGCCATTGGCATTGGTATAAGTATAGCGAATGAGGTACTGCCCGGCGTTGAGGTTGAGTTTGTTTGTGTTGGCATCTGTTGGAATAGAGGCTTCACCCGACCCAATAATAGGAAAAGCAGGCAACCAGCGATCAGTAAGGGCTCCACTTTGTGCCACCAAGCGAACAAAGGAAGCTGATGTTGGTTTGTTGCCTGCTATGCGTTGAATTTCAAACCTTCCCTTGGTTAAATAGTCCGAAGGTAGCGTTGCAGTACCACCAAATACAGGGGTAAGTACCACAGGAGTGGCATCTCCTACGCAATATCTACGCTCAGCGTTGAATCCTGCAATACTGAGCGTGGGCAACGCCTCTATAGTAGTGGTGATCTCGGCGCTTTTGGTGCAACCATTGAGGCTTTGAGTTACTTTGAGATTACCCTTCGTATTGCCCCACTTGACGACAATCGTATTTTGATTGCTTGCTCCCACAATTTGCCCGTTTGCTACCTGCCAACTGTAGGTGCCTCCACTCGTGCTACCACCATTACTTAGGCTATACGTGATCGTTTCACCAGCGCAGGGGGTCAAATCCCCTAAAATGCCGGGGGCAGGCAGGGCAAAAACTTTCACCGCATAGTCGGTAATGGTAGTACAACCATTGCGGGTTTGGGCAAGGCGCAGGATTTTGCTGGTTCCCGTAGGGGTGCCTCCTGACCAAACTACCGATGCCGTCGCCTGGCGGTGGATGCCTCCTACAAAAGTAGCCCCCCCTGCGGGTGCCGACCATTCAAATTCGTCGGTGGTGGCGGCAATGCTGGAACTATAATTATAAATAGAGCTGCCATCGCCGCATACCTGGGCGCCTGTGCCTCCGGTAATGCTTTGGGCGGGAGGGGTAGTAATCTGAAAAGCCACCTTGATGGGCACGCTTGCCCCGGCCTGGGTGACCTCAAAACGGTAAGCCCCGGCGCCGTAGTGTTTATACAAGTCTTGACCGCTAAAAGTATAGCGGTAATCGTTGCCACTGATCAGCCGCAAGTTTAAAGGGATCAGGGTGTTTGTAGGGCTATAGAGCTTTGCCCCCAACGCCGAACTTAGATTGGCAATCGTCACGGTTTGAGAAGCCGCTACATTGCTGCAATAGCTTGTGGCAAGTCCCAATACCACGGCATCGGCATCATACACGCTGAAAGAGGTACTCACCGTCACCGTGCAATTGTTGATGGCATAGTCGTAATACACCTTGTAACCCGTGCCCGGAAAAAGTAGTCCTGGATAGAGTTTGTTGCCTACTACCCCATCGCCCCGAAGTACACCTACTCCCCCCGCCGGGCTATTGGTCACGGTGATGTTTACCGGAGAAAAATCGTTGTCGGGAAAACTCGTAGCGGGTAAACTTACCTTGGGATTGGGTGGAACTGCTACCCGAATGGTTTTGCTGCGTGCGGTAGTACTTATTTTGCAATCATTTACGCTTTTGACCTGTAGCAGTTTGTTTCCCACGCTTGCCGAATTTGCCACGTCCAGGGTAATCATATTGTCAGCAGTGTAATACTGATCTGCCGATACCTGAATTGCCTGGGGATCGTTGCTGGCAAGAAAGCCAACTGGCAGCTTCCACAAATAGCCCGTGACATCGGGCACCGGATCGGCAGTATAAGTAAAGCCATTGCCCCCGGCACACACTACGCCAAAGCCCCCAATATTTGTTGGGGCAGGAAGCGCACTGCTTGTGGTGGCATTGATGCCTTTTATGGTGGCAAAAACGGCACTGGTAGTAAGCCCCGTAAAGTGGGCGTAACCACTTACGGGTTTTAACTGGGCTACTGCTCCTGCGGTCTTGCTTTTAGCCAATACTTCCAGCCCGCTCAGCACAATGCCGCCTACCTTGGTGGCACCCACAAAATCATAGTCTATGTAGAGTTTGCCTGATTTTAACTCTACAGTAGGAGCAAGAAAATCGCCAGGAGCTCCTGTCACCACTACCACAGGCAACTTACTAATCACAAAATCGGGATGATCGAAACCCAACACCAACACTCCTTTACCTACTGCAAACGATCCAGTGCTTTGCTCGCTGATGATAATGGGTGAAAGAGTCACGGACTTGCCTCTATTGCAGGCGGTCACCGGGTCGGCAGGGATGATGATCACTGGATCGGGAGTTGGGCGACTATTGTCTACCGCAGAGGCACTTTCTTCTATATAAGCAGTCGCAGCAGTCAGCGTACTAATGGCAAAGCTGGTACCCTGCCCCCGAAGTTGGGTTTGGGCATAGGAGGGCTGGGCAAGGCTCCAGAGGAGCACGCAAAATAGGGTGAATGTTTTCATTTTTTTTTAGTCAGTAGTTGGTAGTCAGGAGTCGGTAGATGACTTGAACTACCCTGGGTTGGGTTTAGAGTTTGATTCTTTTATTAGTCTATTGTTGGTAGCCTATGGTAGCTCCCGACTACCGACTCTCAACTCTTGACTTACTAAAAAACAGCACCTTGCACTATGGGAAACAAATTTAATCGCTGTGTAAACAATTGAAATGCGGCAAGGCACTGTTTGAGAATTAGGAGTTTTCAATTCTTAATTTAACCATTACACTTTACCACATTTTTGTTTACTATAATTCGGCTGTTTTGCTGGTACAGATATACCACTTTGGGCAAGGGTACCATAAAGGCTGCCTGGATACGAAAAATGTAGTACTCAACCTGATAGCCAATCAATTCTAACCAAACATTTCTCACTAAATAATGGGTCGCTTTAGCGTCATCTAACCCTCCTGATGAAGTAATAGGGGCAATTACTTCACCTTGCCAGTCACCCCCCAATACAAGTTTCTCAGTATATATTTTGATCTCGGTAACCTGGGGATTTTCTATCACTGGTTTGGTGACCCGAAGGGAGTTCTTCGGCTTTTTTGGTTTAATATCCCATACGACAAGCCCGCTCTCCAAGGTAAGTTCCTGTGGTTGCTCGAAGGTCAATGTATTGGGAGTCAATGGAGAGGATGGTGGTTGCCTATGGGTAGTAGGGTATGAAACAGTAGGTGGATGATTGTGATACATAATCGTTTTTTTTAGAGAGTTTAAGATGATTTAATTGTTTGTATTGCCTAATGGGTTTAGGTAGTTTTTTTTGTATTTGATTATTTGTGATTGATGCTTAATCATGGGTAGTTCAAGTACCAAATAGTTGTTGACTGTGGGCAGCGAACTGCGAGCCAACCAATGCTTGCCCTACTGTCACACTACGCACCTGATAAAGTACAGAAGTGGTATGTTTGGCTCCAGTCATTGTCCAGATATAAGAGCTTTCCCGAAGGTCTTCATTGAATAGTTCAAAATGCAAGTGTTGAATATTGGGAGGTAATGCATGGGTTTGGGGTGAAAATACTGGGGTTTGTTGAAAATAACCTAAAACCATGTCTAAGTACTTCATCGCTTCCAGGTAAGCATTGCCGCTCGCATTTTGCTCTTTTTCGTGCACCGAAAACAACAGCAAGAGATTTAAATGATAAGGCTGAGTAAGGTCACTGGTGCGACTTCTTTGCATAGTACGTTCTTCCTGCGCATGTAATAAAGTAATGACTATCCGCCCAGATTGGGCATCGGTGGTCGATTTACCCTCTCGCGTCACCAGTTTATCTACTGCTACCTCATACGCTTTTTGAGGAAATTGAAGTTCCATGAAATCTTGCAGGGATTCCTGAATAAGTTGAAGTATAGAATAAATCATTTGATAAGAGATTGTTGCGAGTGAAACCATGAAACAATCAGTATAAAAAGCTTCACCATATTGTGAGCTACTGATGGCACAATGTTAGGAAAGTACAGGGGTTGGGGGCAAATCTCGATCTTGATGAAAGTTTGATTCTTTTGATTTAAGTTAAAATAACAATATATCTTATTTAAATAATCATATAAAAATCCTTTTTAACTATTATAAGTACCCCAAAAGGCAATTTTGGATCTTAATGGGCTATTTTTATGTAGTGTCTCTTTTTTTAAATAGCACTTTTTGGTTTTACTATATAACTATAACTATATATACCACACAAATCAAAGTTTCATCAAGGTATTCACTTGGAATTTATCCGCCAAAATGCCTACTCTTGCCGCAGCGAAAGTGCCCAATCGCACTGGAGCCACTTCTGAGAAATATTATGTTATTCTAACCTTATTTACTATGTCAACTCAAGCCAATGCTGAACACGATCCGCAACAGCAAACACAGGATTTATTACAGTCTCAAGCGGTAGAACAAATTCATCCTGAGCAATTACTTTCGGTGTCTCATGTTTTTGACAGCCAACAAAAAAAGACGAATCAACCTCAAACCCTCCTTTCGCAAGAATTAGATATGTTAAGTACAAGTAAAGAGTTTTTGGCTACTCCGATAATGACGGACGAAAAAGAAAAAGTTTTATTGGAGGAGTTATTAGATCGTAGTAAAGGCATAAAAAAGACTGAGCGAAAAGGAGGGTACAAGTATGGATCAGATGATTTAATTATTCGTTCAAAAAATTATGCCGATGCCAAATTTAAAAAAGCCTATGGCTTGGATAATTTTGCTGAGAACTTGATAGACAAGATACAAGGAAGAGTAGGTATAATATTCAAAAGCATCAAGGCAGGACAAAAAAATGCAGTGGGCAAACTCACCCAAAAATACAAAGCCGCAGAAGCCCGCACTAAGCATCATCAAAGTGTATTAATGGCTACTATTAATATATTAAATACCTTTATTCCGATTGGAGCCAACTTATTTACCAAAGCTCTGGAAAATGCAATTAGACAAAAATATTTAGGAAAGCTTGCCAACCCTGACCTGGTAACCAATATTCGTCTTCCGCAATGGGGTAAAAATATCCAGTCTTTTGGTGCTACTGCCTACCGAGGAGCAATAGTTAGTACTGTAGGGCAAATACGAGGACTCTGGAAAAGTAATAAAAGCAAATGGACAAAAAACGTAGAAAAAGCCAATATTAAGTTAGAAGAGCTTGCTCAATACGCGATTCACCACCTCATGCTCCAAATGGCACAAGAGGCCGCCCAAGCTCCTCCTCTTAACTTGAGTGATCCCGACCAACTAAGCGATGTTGAACTGGCTATATACCATGCCATTTTAGCTCAGGTTTTTCCTCAGTTGGCTCAATATGGGTTTATTGGAACTGATAAGGCTGACCATGCTGGCATCAGTAGTTTTGCTGAGCAACAATTTTTGACCGAAACTTTTTTTTACGGTGCCAAACTGGATAGTGATGGTGAAGTAACTCATAAAAGCTATAAGCCTCAAGGCGAAGTCAGTGAATATGCGCTTAGTGCCTTGCAAGAAATGCCCATCAAAGAATACAAAGAACCAGACTTTGGTAAAACCACAGGTAAAAAGCCTACTACAGCCGCTACTTCGGTCAAAAAAGATGCCTACCAAACCATAGAAACCATTACTCAGGGACCTTATGATTTGGCGTACCAAAATATGCGTTCCACGCTACAGAACATGGGTTTAGACTATAACTTTACCCCTGGATTTCATAAAGGATTGCGCCAAAGCAATACCTTGGGGGAAAAGAACTGGAAACTACCAATCAAAGTTACTAATCTTAACCTATTCAGACAGACAATGAATAATAGTTTCCCAGATTGGATTGGCGGCGCGCCAGGAATGGTCTTTCCTCGTCGCCCTGATGCAGTAGTTATGATAGGCAAAGATATAAAGAGAATTACCAACGAAGCCATCAGCCCTACCTATAGCAAATCAGGGAAAACTTACCTCGATTTTAGCCAAACCAACTTTGGGGATGTATGGGTACATACCAATCGCCAGGACATTTTGGCGGCTAAAAAAGGGAACATTAAAGACATTCGTTCTTTTAACCTTTTGTTCGCTGCTTCTGGACCTGTATTCACCATTAATGATTTGAGTCATGCAGGACACAAAAGCTATGGACCTAAAAACATTAATGGTAAATATCAATTACAGGTAGTATTGTAAGCAATCAGTTATTTTATAAAAAGCTATTCAAATATGAAACTTGCCCACAAAACTTTATTTTTATTGAGCCTGGTGGTGGTGTTGGTAGTGGCCATTGTCATAAGTCAACCATCTGCCCCCAAGCCGTCTCCCAAAACCTGGACATTAGAAAATATACATACTCCCACTCTAGAACTTAGAGATGGGACTGAATTCCAACATTGGCCTACTAACCTTGCGGAAGCCACCCAGGTAAAAGAAGTGATAGGGGACCATAGCCAGAACTTAACAACCTTACCACCTGACATTGTAAAGCTCAAAAGAGTGAGTGAATGGAACCTTCTGGGAGTAGGATTGAAAACCTTGCCTCCCGAAATTGGGCAACTAGACTCCACCTCTCGTCTTTACCTCCCAAATAATGAACTAACCACCATACCCCCTGAAATTGGTCAACTAAAAAAGCTATTGCGACTGGCATTAACGCAAAACCAAATCAAATCCCTTCCCAAAGAGATTGGTCAATTAGCTCGATTGTGGGTATTAAACTTAGGCGAGAATCAGTTAAGGGTACTTCCTGTTGAAATTGGTAATTTAGGTCAGTTAGAAAAATTAGACCTTGACCATAACCAACTCAAAACTCTGCCCGCCAGCATGGGTAAAATGTCTGAACTCAATGTATTGAATCTTGGTCATAATCAAATTCAATCCATTCCCCCTAATTGTTTGCCTAAGTCATTGTATATCCTCGACCTAAGAGCAAACCAATTGACCCATTTCCCAAAAGCCACCTACCAGGCACGCCAAAGATTGGGCACGCTGGAATTACAGCAAAATAAAATCAAGGCGTTGCCCAATGATCTGCCTCATTTTTCCAGGCTAAATGACTTGGATTTGAGTGATAATCAACTCACGTATATTCCAGCCATCTTAGGCAAATCACCTTTGGTGTATTTGGGGTTGAAAAACAATCAATTGAGTGACTTACCCATCGAATTGGGCAAGCTACGCATCATCAGAAGTTTAAACATAGCTAACAATCGTTTTACTAAAATCCCAGATTGTGTTTATAAACTCAAATCTTTGAAACACTTGAATTTATCAGGTAACCCTTTACACTTGTCAACAACCGATAAAAAGGCATTGCAAGAAGCTTTGCCCAACGCTAAAATTAAATATTGACTACAGATATGCAAACAATTATGCTAAAAGACTACTCCCAAGACTTGAAATGGTTACAAGACTACATCTGTTTCCGACTCGATCAGGAAGGGAGTAACTCCCAAAAAGAAGAAGCTACCTTGGCTGAGCCCCTGAGCATTCCTCTGGAAGAGTTTCAAAAAGATTACCAGCAAATGATTGCTCCATTTAGCATTGTGGAACGATTGGTCATACTTGGTGCTTTAGCCAACCAGGTATATCCAACGCTATGGCAGGCTTTTGCGGAAAATAAGGCAAAATTAGATTTGGGGCAATTTGGGCTATTAAAACTTCCCCATACTCCTTACCTTCAGGCTACAGTGGGTACGGTGCTGTTTCTGATAGCAGGAAACGACCCAACCCAACAGAAGAAAACATGGCAATTATTGAGTGCTGACACCCGCTTGCGTACATCAGGCATATTAGAATGGCCTACTAATGAATTACTTCCTACCTTGGGCACAGTTCTCCAATTAAGCTCCAACGTATTACATCAATTAGTCACTGAACGCGCTTTGCCTGTGCAATACTCCTCCGACTTCCCAGCCACCCTGCTCACGACCACCAAAACCTGGGACGACTTGATTGTGGACGAAGAAACCAACACCCTATTGGCTCAAGCCTGTAAATGGGTACAATACTATCACCAGGTACAACAAGCTACCCAAGGAAACCAACGCCAGGGATATCGTTTACTCATGGAAGGTCCCTCTGGTACCGGGAAAACGATGACCGCTGCTCTACTGGGGCAAGCTGCCAACAAGCCTGTGTACCGCATCGATATCTCTAATATTGTAGACAAATACGTGGGCGAAACCAGTAAAAAGCTAAGGCGCATTTTTGAAATAGCCGAAGCCCAGGACTGGATTCTCTTTTTTGACGAAGGCGATGCCTTGTTTGGCAAGCGTAGCGAAGGGAGCAGCAGCAGCAACGAACGGTATGCCAATCAGGAGGTAAGCTACTTGCTGTATAAACTGGAAGAATACCCCGGAATGATTTTTCTGGCCACCAATCATGCGACTGCCATCGATCAAGCCTTTCAGCGACGGTTTCATTCCTGGATTACTTTCCAAACCCCTGATAAGTATACCCGCGCCCAGCTATGGCAGCATTTCTTTGAAAAACCAGGTTATTTGCAGCTAGACCCCGCCATTAGCCAAGCCCGGTTTCGGGAACTGGCCGAAGCCGCCAATGTGAGTGCCGCCTGGATAGAGCAGTTTTATGCTTACTGTGTACTACAGGCTACCGCCAAGGGCACGAATAGCATTTCTGCGGAAGAAATGCGCCAGTACCTTCATTGGTATGGTTGTGAGCGGGGCTATTTTGAGTACAACACGGCTCATTTGTTCCAAAAACAATATGCTTATGAGGGGGCTGAAGGTAGTTAGTGCGTCATTGGGCAAGCCACGGTAGACAGTGTTTAGCATTCGCCCTCTGCTAGTACGTGCTTTTGGCTCGTTCCAGTTTGATGCAATACTTATGTAAATGTACTATATAAATTTAAAATATAAGCTGCTGTGTCAGGCAAATCAAGGGTTGATCAAGGTTAAGATTTGGAATTTATCTGCCAAAACACCTACTCTTGCCTCGGAAAAAGTGCCCAATCGCACTTAACCCACTTCTTAAAAATTTTATATTATTCTAACCTTATTTACTATGTCAAGCCAAGCCAATGCCGAACACGATCCACAACACCAACACGAGGGATCAATACAACCACGAATCGTTGAGCCAAGCCTGGAACGCCTGATGGGAAAAGAAACCTCGTGGCCAACCCAGAAACAACAGCCACCTTATGGAACCTTGGTAGCAGCCAGTCCAGAACGAATTTTAGGAAAGAAAGCACCTAAAATAAGCCAACACACTGTACAAGCGGGAGAAGGACTTTGGACAATTGCCAAAAAATATAACCCCTTGGCTCCTATAACCGAGATTGCCCAACTAGTGCAGAAAATAGTTAAGTTGAATAATTTAGGGAGCGTTAAGGCTTTAATTGCTCCCGGGCAAATGCTTAAAGTACCTTCTACTGTTAATCTTGGTAATCAAAAACCACCTCCCCAAAAAACGTCGCCTAAAATAAACGACAAATTACGGGCACTTGAACTGAAAATGATGGAACAACAAGCGGATAATACCAAAGTGTATCAACCACCGATTTTTGAGGGGAAAAAGGTAAATAAAAAGAATACGCCTAAAAAGGTGAAAACACCCAAAAAAGTCAAAAAACGGGTAAAACCTGACTTTTCGCTCAGTGGGATAAAAGATACACTAAAACGAAAGGGATATAAGTTTTATGAAGAAGAAGGGAAAGTCAACTTGATAGCAATTAGGATGGATGAAACCTATGATAATAAATTCAGTGATAAACTATTCACTATTCAACATATAAAAGGAAAACCTAAAATAATAGAAATCCCTTGGACAACTACCGCTGGTACGCTTGCTCATGGAGGTGTCCTTGATCCATTAAATGCAGTTGAAACTCAGACTGGAGTTGCAGGAACAGCTACTATAATAGAAAAGCAATACGAAAATGTTTATACATTTATGGATTCTAAAAACTATCAAAATTTATGGCTCAAGTATCCTTATTTGTATCAAACGGGTTCTATGGATTATTACCGAGATAACACTAAAGACTTAAAATTGGATAGAGGAAAAGTATATAAAGGATTTTACGGAACAAACACGCATCGCATGAGTAACAATGGAATAGCAAGCCGTACAGTGAATGCACCTGGAGTTCCCTGGAGTCAAGGATGTCAAGGCGCTCCAGAGCCTGAGTTTAAAAAACTGTTACCATTTTTCAGGAAACACGTCCAATCAGGGCACGGTAAAATCACCTATACACTGTTGAATTACAGTGATTTTGTTGATTAAAAAAATGATTATTTACTCCACGATAAATACAACTTGATATGTTTAAGAAAAAATACATTTACCTCATAATAATACTGAGCTTATGTTCCACCTTGAAGGTAAAAGCGCAAACCAACCAATCGAAGCTGAAAACCTACTTATATGCTGGAAAGGTAGGTAAACTTGAAGCAAGATTTACATTTGTATTTGATCAAAGCAACCCTTGTGCTTTATGGAAAGGAAGCTATTATTATGTAAATCATCATCCTGAGCGACTTTATAGATTATCAGGACATTGTGGACAGGCACCCTGTCATCCTGATAAATACGATAAATCAGTTCTAAAGCAAGGTTTATTAATAGAAGAATATACTGGTAATACCCTGACTGCTCGGTTATTTTTGTGCACTAAAAATCCCGAAAATCTTAAAGATTTGGCAGGGCATTTAACCAATACCGATAAAAATGGCAAGAGTTATTCAGTAAACCTAAAGCTGATTAATTAATATAAGTAAGCTTTAAAACTCTTTACAGTAACTATAAATCCTCAACTAACTGATGATATCTATCCTACTACCTACAAGACCTACAATGGTTGGAAAAATTCATCCATTTTCGTTGTCGGCAAACATTTGACGATACTTTTGCAGAGGCACTCGAGACCATTCCTTCTTAGGAAATTGCTCAAAATCCACTTACCACACCCTCTTACAAAGTACTGTGTGCTGCAAGCAATAGCATTTCGGCTGAAGAAATGCACCAGTACCTCCACTGGTATGGTTGTGAGCGAAGCCATTTTGAGTACAACACGGCTCATTTGTTTCGAAAACAATATGCTTATATGGAGAAGTCTACTGTTACCAGGCAATAGTTTAGCCGTTATTCTCTGCTAGTGCGTGCTTTTAGTTCGTTCCAGTTTGGGGCAAAATATTGAATTATATCAATTAAATATATAATTATAAAGCAGTAAATCACGCAAATCAAGGTTTGATCAAGGTTTTGATTTGATATTTGAACCACCAAACCCTACTATTGTGAAACTTTCCGAAACACCTCAAGGCATTACTTGCATAAGAAAACTTGAGGATAATTGTTTCATCAAGCGATTGGCATTTTAAGCCCTACTAACACAAAGCTTGTAAAGCTATGATCTTAATTATATTCAATTTTAAATACACTTATTATGAAGAAGAAAAATAAACTAACGATTAAAGAAAATTGGAGCAAAGCTTTAACCATCAAACCTATGAACATGCATAATGTTAAAGGTGGTACAGCAGGTGGGGCATCTTTTTATGATGGTTGTGGTGATTGTAATCCGCAAGCTGGTAAAGAGACCGAAAGAACTCATATAGTTTAATTCCTATATCTAGGTCAGAGCTTTTTCAGTTCTGACCTATTAATATTTTTAAACTATGCACAAAAATCTTAATCAAGTAACAGCAAGGTTAGTAAAAGATATATTGTTAGAAAGTTTAGAGGCAAATACACAAATAAATGTATATAGAGGTTCATTAGGTCAGGCATTGTTATTTTCTTTGTTAAACAAAGGTGGCTTGGCTCCTGTTAATCAGGATCGTTTGTATGACTCTATAACCCATTGCATTAATAACCTCCAAACCCTTGACGGTAACGCAAGCTTTTCAGGATACTCAGGGGTTTTGTTAACACTGAGTACTCTCATTCAAGAAGGCCAACTCGATAAGCAGGAAATACAGGAAGTAATGAAAGTTTTGCAGCATTTGGTACTTGACTCAATCCCTTATGACTTTCAGAACTGTAACCTCGATTTTTTGCATGGGTTAATTGGGAAACTTATTGCCCTCACAGAGGTAAGAGATTTTTTTGAGGATGATGTCAGGTCTTTGATAGAAGCAAATGTAATTAAAGGCATTGAGTATGTTGTTGACAACGCAAAGTATACCAATGGTGAAGCAGAAATTTTTTGGGAAACCATCGCTACCCCTGAAGGTATCATCAATACAGGATTAGCCCACGGGTTAGCGAGTATTATTAATTTTTTGGCTAAAGCATACAATTATGACTTTATAGATGCTGATCTCAAACAAAAAATTCAGACTTGCCTTTCTTTGGCCTGTAGTTTTTTAATTAATCGCAAATCTAGTGACCACAATCACTTTACATTCGCCAATAAACTATCAGTTGATGAAAATAAATTAAACACAAATCAATATTCACTTGCTTGGTGTAAAGGTGATTTGGGAATCGTTTTTTCTCTGATAGCCGCCAACAAATGCTTGAAGTCACAAAAAATTGATGATATTATCAATTCAATCATAAAAAAAACCGCCAAAGTAAGAAAACTTAACTCAGGCATACACCAAGATGCTACCAGACTCGACACCACACTTTGTCATGGGTCGTTTGGGGCATTTTTTTTATTCTATTTGCTGTACAAACATACCCAACTACCCGAAGCAAAAGATGCGTACCTTTATTGGCTCAATGAAAGCCTTAGTCAAGCAGATTGGGATGAAAAATTTCTTGGCTGGAGTCACTATGGTACAAACCCAACTACAGGGCATCAGGAATGGGGACAATCTAGTGGTTTATTATTTGGCGCTACTGGGCAGTGTCTGTCCCTTTTAAGCTTTTTATTGGTCGAACAGAACATTATACAGATACAACAGCTAAATTGGTTGAAGTTTTTATTTTAAAAAAACATATTCATGAATCACCTAAAAACCACCATATTTATTATTGTTTCTATGTATCTTTTTTCGCCTTGTCTTGCTCAAAAGAGCAAAAGCGAAAAAAGAACTTTACTGGACAATTGGAATAAACTGGATCGGTTTGTTTCCTTGGCCAAGAAAAAACAACCTGACCTTTCGTTTTATACAGCATTGGTCTATAATGGAAAAATTATTTCTGAAAAGCAAATGGGCTATGCCAACATTAAGAATAAAGTCAAAATGAACCGTCACATGGTACACATGTGGGGGTCAGTATCTAAGTTGTTTACTACAGTAGCCATCTTACAATTAGTAGAAAAAGGTCAACTCAAGCTGACCGACTCCATCACCCATTATTTTCCCAACCTGGGCAAAAAAACGGGGGACTTTGCAAAAATCAATCAGGTTAAAATTCATCACTTAATTAACCATAACAGCGGTCTCAGCCTCACTAAAGCATTCAGAACTGTTGCAGCAAAAATAAAAAAGGAAGAAAAGAAATTTAGGCGAGCCGAAAATGAAGAGTTTTTACCTTACCTAGAGTTGGCCGAACAAACCTTTCCAGCGGGAGAAAAGTATGAGTATTCCAATATGGGATATTCACTGCTTGGCTTGGTCATTGAGAAGGTGTCGGGCATCAAGTTTAAATTCTACATTAAGCAAAACATTCTTAAGCCTTTGCGCATGAAAAGTACCAGCTATGGTCCCCTCTCTAAAAAGATGATGAAGAAATTTGCCGCCTACTATGGTTATTATGACCAAGACAAAGATGGCAAAAGAGAAAAGCTTTCTCATATTTCAAATTATTCGCAAGGCATATTGGCTGCCAATGGCGGTATTAGAGCATCGCCCAATGATATGGTGAAGTTTATGAGTTTTCTGCGATTTAGAAAAAGCAATAAAAGGGCAGAAAAAGTACTCAAACGTGCAACCTTACAGAAATACTTGTTTGATGCTGATTTAGATATTATTGATAATCAAAATGTGGTATTTCTCAGAAAAAATAAAGGCACAAAGTTCTACCGTGTCAATGGATTTAGGGTAAGAGTAGAGAAAAAAAACATCGGTATAGGTCATAGTGGGAAAGTAGCTACTTATATATCTTATTTTATCTTCAATAAAAAAATGCCATTTGGGGTGATGATGGCCTCTAATATTTATTCTGATCCCAAGGGTACTCCTTATAAACTGATTGACAAACTAAGCTGGCTTATTACTAAATTTGCTGTCAATGGAGATTTTGGGCAACTGATAAATCTAAATGAAAATGAGTTCTGATACTATATACACCTTCAGAATCACATCACTTATTTTGACTCTGATGTTATCCATAGCACTCCCAGTTAAATCTCAGAGTAGATTAGAGGAGTTTACTAAACATTTTACAAGAAAAGAACGAGTAGCCAGAGATTGTCATGATATAGAAGTTACCAACGATGGTTTGGTCATGGTTGCTACCGGGTACGGAATTAACGTTTTTAACGGTTATGCCTGGGATATGAAACTTATGGATAAACCGAAGCACCCCAGATTTAATAAACTCAAAAGAGATGAAAAAAATGCTCACAGGTATTATGTAGGAGGTCTTAGTAAAATCGGCTTTTTTGTTTTGAAGAATGATCGGTTTCGGTTTAAGGAAATTATAAGTTTTAAAGAAAACAAGGAAAAATTAGGAGGTCGGCTATTAAATATTTATCAAAAAGATGAGCGGATATTTTTCTTGGGTGCTTCTTCGGGGTGTATTGTTTATAATCAACAAACGGGGCAAAAAAGCTATGTTCCTCCTATAAACAATACGGTTAGCTTTTCCTCTTTGAAGATCAATCAAGATATTTTGATTACTTCTGCCAAGGGTGATTTATTTAAGCTTTCGGGCAATCACTGGTTAAAACTCGTTGCCCCACCTTCTTTAATCCAACAATATCAGCCTATTTTTTTAAAAGAGTTTGAAAACAGTTTGTTGGTATTAATTTCCAGCGAAAAAAAGTTTTATCTCAAAACGGGTACCTCTGATATACGAGAGATTCCTCGCATTTCTGCTTTAATCAAAGGCGGCGCAAAATTTCAGGTGAAGCAACAAAAAAAATATTTGGTGATCTTAACCAATGAATTGTTGCTTAAACTTAATCTTGCAAATAATGAAATTGGTTTTCAGTACACGTTCAAACAATTAGCTGCCAATGACTTTGCATTCGATTTACAAGGAAATATTTGGGTGACTACCAACAACGGTGTTTTATACATTGAATTAAATGAAAAATTCACATTCCAGCCCAATAATAAGGGAATCAGAAAAAGTAAACGATTGGGCAACTATGAAGTGTATTTATTGAAAAGTGAGCATAAGATTGAAATTAATAATAGCAAAAGATCTCAAACGATCATATTTGATGGTTTCGTTTCTGATGTTACACTAGACAACAACCGCTTTCTGGTTAGTACCTCAAAAGGGCTGTATAAAATTGATACTGTAGGTAGCTTTCGTAAAAAAATATTAAATGGAAAGTTTAGGAGAGTTGTAAATTATCTGCCCAAGCAAGTATTCCTTTTGGCAGGCACTCAAACTCTGCAAGTCCTAAATAAAGAATATAAAGTGATTAATACAATACGCCTCACAGATGGAGGCATTTATAATACCTTTATTTCTACTGATGGAGTGATTTACTATTCTACGGTAAATGAGGTCTATCAAATTCGGCTCTCGTCAGATTTCAAATCAGTTTTAAGCAGAAGAAAATTAGCCTTCCCTGCCAAAACCCGCTATAGTTTTAGTTTTTTTGAGAAAGGTAACCGCGTTTACATTGTCAATGCATTGGGGCTATTTAAAGTAGATAACCACGAAAAAATTACTTGCCTTACTGCAAACCTCCAAAATCTCCCCCTCAATGAACAAGGTATTTATCACCAAAAATTTTCTTTTGCCAAGCCTTTGGCAAACAATCGTTTTTTTTTAACTCCAGTTTATTCAGGTGGAGATAAATCAAGGAGTTTCCCAGGGGTATTATCAAAGAATCAAGCTGGTCGGTATACTTTTGAAACCAGAGATTTTAAGCGAATTGGCAGCACTGTGACCACTGACGTAAAAAAACTTGACTCTAACCATATTCAAATCATTACACAAAAGAAAATCATCACCTGTAACTTAAACAAGGGAAATATTCCGGCACATAAATTCAATAGTTATATCAGGGAAGTATCTCTCAAGCAAAACATATCAGATACTATCCAAGGTGATTTGGTTGAAAATAACTATAAGGATTCAATAATTTATCAGGGGATTACACAACAACACAAAGTAGAGAAAATACCCTATGGAACAAATAGCATTACCCTCAAATTTGCCAGCAATTATTATGTGGCCACTGAAGCAAATAGGTACAGTTACAAACTCGAAGGGCTAGAAAAATCTTGGTCGAACTGGAGCAAAGAACAAAAGAAGGAATATACTAACCTACGAGAAGGCACTTATACCTTCCAGGTACGCTGCAAAAACGTGTATGGTACCATTAGCTCGGTAGATACTTACACCTTTACTATTTTACCTCCCTGGTACCGTACTTGGTGGGCTTATACGCTGTATCTATTGATAGGAGTAAGCCTGACGGTGGGTGCAAGTATGAGCTATAACCAATATCGGAGCAGGCAGCTCAGAAAACGCAACCGGGAACTGGAGCAAACGGTGGCTTTGCGTACTGAGGAAATCAGCGGACAAAAAGCCGAAATTACCCAACAGGCAACGCAGTTAAAAGTAACCAATGAGTCGCTCAACGCTGCCAATGCTCAGCTACAAGTTACGGCAAAGGAACTAAAGACCACCAACCAAGCACTGCACAAGACCAACCTGGAACTACAAACCACCAACGAGGCTTTAGAGGATGCCAATGCCCAAATCAAAAAAGAACAAGAAGATAAACTCAAATACTATGTGCAGCGGGTATCTGACTCTAACGAGCGTTTTGTAGAGGTGATAGACATATTTAAGAGTCGTGGACTGGAGGTAGGGCTCCATTTTCTGGAAAATGAACTCAATACTGCGGGCAAAATGGCCAGCATTCAGGCAGAAGTACGCGAGGCTTACCCTGAGTTTATAGCCAAGCTGGACAAAGTACTATTGGATGAAGACATTACCTATACCCAATGGAAGGTAGGACAATGTTTGAAACTGGGTAAATCTGCCAACGAAATTTCGGCACTGCTGGATGTCAAGCCTTCTACCATTTATTCGTATGGTTCTCGCTTGCGCAAGGCAGGTTTATTATAAAAGTGTTGATGGTTGCGCAATGTATCAGTGTAGCCATCCATATTTTCGTTTTTTGTCCCATTTGTAGTATAAGCGGTTGGCTAAAAGCTATGGACTTCCATCTACCGATTTTATAAATCGCTAAAAGTTAACGAACGTCCTATAAAATCGGTAAGTTGCTTGTAGAGCAGTGTCAAACTTGAAGCACCGATATACATCGGTATCTAAGGAATTAAGGCTGTAGAAGCTATTGACTAAATATAAATATTGAAGGAATCATGCACGTATCATTTAAATTACTCAAAATAAAAGAAGTATACCAAAAAGAAGGGTTGGAAGCAGGTCTGAGTCTGTTAAGGAGTGAAATTGAAACGCTTAATACTTACATTACTATCCAGACACATGTTCGGAAGCATCATCCAGATTTTGTATTACACTTAGACTCGATTTTGCTCGACGAAATTATTACTCCCAACGAGTGGCGAGCAGCTCACTGTTTCAAAGGAGGCAAAAGTACCAAGGAAACCGCTCGTTTACTTAGTAAAAGTCATACAATGATAGGATTGCATGCAGCCAAATTAAGGGAGTTGAAGGTGCTGGAAGCAGAAGTAAAGAAAGAATAAGAAATTACTGATACATTAGACTAAAATAAGAAAATGAACTAAAAAAATCAATAAGTGTCTTATGAAGAAACTAGCCACATTACTCCTTATTCTAAGCCTATTTATACTAAAAACCCAGGCTCAGAATAAGAAGTCAATCATCAAAGCAACATTGCTCAAAGAGTGGAATAAGCTGGATACTTTTATTCATAGGGTAAAGGAGGTAGCCCCCGATTTTGCCTTTAATGCAGTCTTGGTATGGGAGGGTAAAATTATCTCTACCAAACGTATGGGGTACGCCAATAGAAAACAGCAATTAAAATTAGACAATCAAACGATATACCCCTGGGCCTCTATTTCCAAAATGTTTACCTCCATTGCTGTTTTACAACTCATAGAAGAGGGTAAGTTAAAGATAGATGACCCCGTAACTAAATATGTGCCAGAACTCAAAGTTATTAATACCCCATACGGCGACTATGAACAAGTAAAAATACATCATTTGATCAACCACAACAGTGGTCTGTTATGGCAAAGCTTGAGAGATACATTGAAAGCCAAGTATCCTAAAATCAGGTATGTTAATACCTGGAAAATGATCAAGCCTTATTTAAAGTATTTGAGCTTATCCAGAAAGCCTGGCCAAAAGTACGAATACAGCAATGGTAGTTATTCAATATTAGGGTTAGTAGTAGAACATGTCACCCGTATGAAGTTCACCGAATACATCCAAAAACGTATTTTTAAACCACTAGGAATGGAAACTACTACTCATTATGGCAAAACCCCTCAGAGATTCCAGAACTTATTGGCAAGCAGTTATCGTAAAACAGGGAATGATTCCATCAAAGAGATAAGAATTGACCGAAATCATGGCATCCACGAGGCTCACGGAGGAATAAGGGCGTCTGTAATGGATATGTTAAAATTTATGGACTTTTTAAGTTTCAGAAAACGCAAAAATTGCCTTACCAATTATAATAAGGTACTACCTTGGAAGATTATCAAAAAATACTATCACCAAGTAGATGTGCAAAAACCAGCTAATAAGTACACCATCATGTTCAAAAAAGAAGAAGCCGCTTCTAGCCGGGCTTTTGGTTTTTTACATTCCCAATTTTTCACTAATGGGGTACAGTTTTTTGGGCACACTGGGCATATTGGAGAGTATCAGTCTGCACTTATCATGAGGACTGACATCCCAATGGGTATCATTTTGATGATGAATACCAATGGTCAGCTAAACACCAAAGAGTATATTATTGCCAATAATTTATATAAGACTATAGGACGTTTCGTTTCCAGAAATCAGATCAATTTGAAGTTCTTTGATTGGGAGAAAGCATTCAATAAATTGAAATAATGCTAACAAATAATCAAAGCTCCTGTAAATAGATTTATAAAGCATCCCTCAGACGTTTGTTTCTAAATAAAACCTATGGTCAAACAAGAAAAAGCAGCTTTTTATTTCGTATTTACCCTGCCATCGTGATATCTTTATACCAACAACAGTTGGACGGTGTATGAGCGAAATTTGTATAGTCACCAACTGATGAGGCTCGATGAGGATTGGTTGAAATGGAGTATTAAGTAAAAGAAAGAATATATTCACCTGCGTGAGAGTACTTACACTTTTAAGGTGCATTGTAAAAACACCGATGGCATTATTAGCTCAGTATTACCATGCTCCCACCTTGGCACCACACCACTTGGACTTATGTTTTGTACATGCTGGTCAGGCTCGCTTTATTGGGGACAATAAGAAAACGTAGCTTTAGAAATTACGAATGAGCGCAAAGAGAGGGTTCAAACTCTGGACTACTGACTAAAAAACTAACCAATGAATACATTCGAACCAGGTAATTTTTATGTACTGCGTACTCCATTGCTGGAGCGCAGCTACCTGGAGCCTCCGGTGGGAGTTGCCCAAGACATCGAGCAGGTACGCCGTATCCCCTCATTCAAAGGGGTGCTACCCTAACCTTGTTGCGATTTCCAGTTACTAGGCAACAAAAGATGTAGTTTTTGGATGGGTTGGTTATTGATGTTTTTGATCACATCCGTAAGCCACTCTAGTGGATTTACCCCTGCCATTTTGCAAGAACCAATCAAAGAGTAGAAGAGTGCGGTGCGTTCTGCGGCATCTTGTGAGCCAGCAAAAAGGTAGTTTTTGCGCCCCAGTGCAGCAGGACGAATGGCGTTTTCTATCAGGTTGTTATCAATCTGCACCTCTCCATGCCAGAGGTAGCGAATCAATTTTTTCCAACGTTTTTGGATGTATTCAATCGCTTTATAAAGCTTCATCTTGGGTTTGAGCTTGGGCTTGGTTTTATACATCCAGTGCTTGAGCTTCATCAAGGGAGTGCCTGCTTTTTGTTGGCGTAGCAAGCTTGCTTCTGCTACATCCAATCCTTGTTTTTTAATCTGCTTTTCGATAAGATATAGTTCTCCGATGAACTCCAGAGGAGCTTCGGTCAGGGAAGGATGTGCCTTGCTGACTTCGAATATTTTGCGCCTCGCGTGTGCCCAGCATCCGAATAACTTGATATGTTCATTTTCTTCAAAATGATCATAGACTCCATAACCATCAGTCTGGATTTTTCCTTGGAAATTTTGAAGCATTTCATCAGGAGGTTCACTGCCTCGCGAGCGGTGATATTGGATAAAACAGGCCTTAGAGGATTGATAGTACCATAAATAGCCTTGGTGGATGTTTTTTTCCTTTGCTCGGTCAAGTACTTTGATGGGGGTCTCGTCTATTCTGACATAATTGCTTGAAAGCACCTCTTCTTGTAGTAAATCGTACAATGGAGTGAGTAATTGGGCGATTTTTTCAACCCAAGAATTGAACGTAGACGAGCCTATCTGAACTCCTGACCGCTCAAAGCGTTGAAGTTGGCGATATAAAGGCAAGTGGTCACAGTATTTGTCACAAATAATTTGCGCAAGTAGTGCTGCATCTGCCAAACACCTATTGATGGGTCGTTCAGGTTTAGCAGCCATTATTTTTTTAGAATGTAAACCGTCTGCTACATCTTTGATGTAACAATGACGAATGTAGCGAATCACCACCAAATGACCAGGTACATAATCGAGTACCTCGGTGATTCGGTCAGGCAAACGACGCATATCTTCGGTGATGGGTTCATCAGGAGTGATCACCACTTCTTTGCGTGGTAAGTGCTCAGGGAACTTGCCCTCAGCATTTAAAAGTTTATTAGATGTTTTTTTGGGAGGTGAAGCGGACTTAACCGTATCTACTACTTCTTCCCCGAATGCAAGTTCGGGATTTTCAACTTGCGCTTTTTTTTTGCAGGGGTGTAGTTGCTACCACGAGACTCTGACTTGGTGTCATAGGTCAAACGAAGTAGTTCATCAAGCTGGGCTTTGAGTTCAGTCATCTCTAGATTTTGGTTTGAGATAAGCGCCTTCAAATCAGCATTTTCTTTGGCAAGTGCCTCATATGTAGGTTTTTGTTCCTGCATAGGGCAAAACTATTAAATCTAACCGAAATATCTACGCTTTTGCCAAATAACGTTTGCGATAAGTCACCGAACTCAAAGAAATACCTGATAAAAGTAAATGAGCTTCGGAAGCAGTCAGTGGGCGGGTACCCCAACTCATCTGAGGGCGTTCATAAGTACCTGTTTCTAAACGCTTGTAGTAAATCGCAAAACCATCTCCTTCCCAACATAGTAACTTTACCCGATCACGACGACGATTGAAAAATATAAACACTGAGCCACTGGTGAGCAATTCACCAAAGCGCTCCATCACCAAGTTACACAAGCCCTCGAAGCCTTTGCGAAAATCGCATACCTCGGTATATAAATAATAATGACGAACGCTACTTAAGTGTAACATTGGAGAGCTGACTCAAAAGTTGGGATAAATATACAGGGTCAGGCAAAGACTCAAAACGTAAACGAATATGGGTGCCTACCTCCAAACTCAAACCAGTAGTTTCAGGAGGAGCTACCGCTAACTCCACAAAATCAGCCATGGGTGTAGTAGGCATTGGCTTTGCCCCATAAACCTCTATATATTGCTGACGGTAACGATAGAATATCTTGGAAGAAAAATTTTTCTTGCGGCAATACTCGGCAGCAGTTAGTCCTAGCTCATAGCTTTCCGACACCATCTTAAATATCTTCGCACGATCATATTGTTTGCTCATCGTATTGGGTGTTTAGTGATTTGATGATGCAAAGCAAATACAAGCAAGTCGTTTTTCATATACCCCAGCCGATGAGTGGATACGGTACGCCAACACCTACAAGCGGCTTATAGGCTGCCAGCCTTGCAACAAGCCTTGTACATTGCCTCCCCCGATTTGTTTGCTCAGCTCGACCGTTGGCACGCTTTGGCAGCGTTGCCTGCACCCAATAAAAAGCAGCGCAAAGATTTGCAAAACCTGGAGCAAAAGCTGTGGATGTTTTTGGCAAGGGCGGCTTATCGTTGTACCCCCTTTGGTACATTTGCTGCGGTTACCGTGGGCGAGTTTCGTTTGCAAAGACACAGCAGCCTGGCGCTGGATAAGCTTGGCAACATGCGTACCTCGTCGCGGTTGGATATGGTATATTTGCTGAGGCTCAGAGCCTCCCTGGAAGCCGAACCAAAAATAAGGGAGCAGTTGCGTTACTTTCCTAACAATACGCTGTACCGCAATGGCGACGATATGCTGTGTTCGTTTTTCGATGAGCAAACCTTGCAACACGTTGCCTCATCGAAGGAATACCATGAGGTAGCCTGGGAGTTGTTTATTGCCTGCGGGCAAGCGGGTGGTATGCGTATAGGCGAAATGATTGCCCACCTGATGACAGGCCCCGAACTCACCGAGGCAGATTGCCGTGAGTTTGTGGAGTATTTGATTAACCATCATTTGCTTATTTCTGAACTGTATCCCAGTCTGAATGGTGAAGAGTACCTGGAACAATTGCACGCCAGCATAGCTCAAATGCCTGCTGCCCAAGGCTACCTCGCCATCATCAATCATATTCGTAGGCAGCTGGCGCTGATTGATGCCACGCCTGACCCTGCTCAAAGCCTGGGGCTTTATCAACAATTGGCAGGCTATCTGAGTGAACAGCCTTTTTATCAGGCACAAGAGACAGCTATCACTGCCCACCCCAACGAAAAAACTGCGTCTAAAAAAGAACTTATTCAGGTAGATGCTTTTAGGGATGAAAATGGGCAAGCACTAAGCAAAACCGTTCCCCGCCACCTAGTACGTCAAATAGCCACTTTGATAGACACTGTAGGTGAGGTGCCCACAACAAAAGCAGACTTAAGTACCTTTGCCCAGGCTTTTTTTAAGCGTTACGAAAACGAAGCCGTGCCCTTGCTGTTGGCAATGGACGAGGTAACAGGGGTGGGTTATCCTTATGGCAAACGGGTAGCAACGCTACCTACCTATTTGCAGGAGTTGGGTGTAGTGGTTGGCGAAGGTGGAGCAATGCCCCAAGTTGCTGACCCAAAGGCAGGACAGACCTCAGCGCTGGATGCCTTGCTGGAACAAAAATATGTAGAGGCTTTACAAACCGGGGCACCTGCAATACATTTGAGCAAAGGCGAAGTACAAAGTCTGAAGGCAAGCCAGTTACCAACCAAAGAAAAACCAAGGTCTTTGCCTCCGGCAATGGTGGCGATGGGTAAGCTGCTTTACCAGGCACCCGATGACCTGGAACACAACCCCAAACAGGATAACCCGCGTAATTTTCGTTTTCAGTTGTACCACGCCACGGGTCCCGTGGTGGGCAATTTGTTGGGGCGGTTTTGCTACGGTAGCCCCTTGCTCCAGCAGCAACTCAGTGCTACCATTGCTCAGGTAGAACCTGATGATAACAGTGTAGTATACGCCGAGATAGACCATTTGCCAGGGCAAAGAGTGGGCAATGTGATCATCCGCCCCCGGTTGCGTGACTATAGCATTGCCTTGGGAGGTGCCAATACCAACGACGTTCACCAAATACCCGTGACTGACTTGTGGTTGAGTGCCCAGGATGGAGGCAAACGTTTGGTATTGCACTCGCGTAAGCTAAACAAACAAGTAGTACCCCGGATGAGCAATGCCCATAACTACGCCCACAATGCCCACCCGCTCTATAAGTTTTTGTGCGATTTGCAATACCAACAAGAGTACCGCCAGTTGCCCCCGTTTTTTAGGGCGCAGCGCTGGCAGCAAAGGAGTTATTTGCCCCGCCTGGTCTATGATGGTACCCTGATTCTATCACCCAGGCAATGGCGGGTGAACTACAAGGCATTGGAAGCAGTACAGTTGCAGAAAAAAGAAGATATGCATGCCGTCAGTACCTGGACTCACAAAATAGAAAGGCTCAGACAACAATTGCGTTTGCCTCAAGCGGTGCTTTTGGTAGAAGCAGACAATAAGCTCTACATTGATTTTGCCCACCCTTTGAGCATAGGAGTATTTTTGCAAAAGGTGTTTGACCGTAAAGAACTGGTATTAGAAGAAGTAATAGAACAACACTTGCCCAGCCAGCCCTATAGCAATGAAATGATTTTTCCTATCATTAATACTGCTGCACCAAGCAGCAAGCAATCGCCTGCTTTTGATGCCCAAACCTGGGTACCAGATGTACAAAAAAACTTTAGCTTTGGCAGCGAATGGGTGTACTTTAAAATTTACCTGGGTACCCTGGGTAGCGATCGGCTTATTGCGGAAGACCTGCACCCTTTGAGCAAAGAGTTGAGAGATTCAGGGCACATTGACCAGTGGTTTTTTATTCGCTATACCGATCCGGAGGCCTATGGCACCCACTTGCGCTGGCGACTGCACATCAACCATTATCCCAAAGAATTTGGCGAGATAGTGCAAGCATTTTCGCAAAAGTTGCTGGGGCTAAAGCAACAGGGGAAAATTATCCACTATGTACCCGATACTTACCAACGTGAACTGAACCGTTATCTGCCTTATAATATGGCGCTAAGCGAAGAATGGTTTGCTCTGGATAGTGATTTTGTATGCCACGCCTTGGCTCTACTTGCCAAAGACGAAGCCACTAACGACACACTCAAATCGGCACTTGCCCTGCAACGCATCAAAGCCCTGTTGCAGGCTTTTGACCTCCCCGAAGAAACCAGGCAGCAAATCACCAGCCAAGGTAAAACAAACTTTAGCCGCGAATTTGGGTTGGATGTCCACCCCCAGGCACAACGCCTCAAAAAAGCATTGGCAAAGCAAGCACTGCCTCCCTGGTTGCCTCCGGCTTACCGCCTACTGTTTGATCAACTTACCGAACAGGAAGCGCCCCTTGCCCAACAAATAAAAGCCAACCTGCAACAGCATGGGGCAAGCGAAACACAACTCCGTTCGCTGCTCAGCAGCTACATCCACATGTTTTATAATCGTTTTTTTGCCAGTGGGCAAAGGCTGGAGGAGATGTGGGGGTATTGGAGGTTGGAAGGATAAGATAAGCAGCTGATGCTTTGCTTCTTATCTTTTTTTCTGCCCTTGCATTACCGACCTTGCAAGCTTGCCAAATTGTCCCTGAACCTTGCCAGGTTGTCAAGCTTACCTCGCCAGATTGTCCTCGAACCTTGCCAAATTAGCAAGCTTACCTTGACAATTTGGCATCATAATGAGTCACTTATATAAGTCAACTAATGTGAATCTATAGTGTAGCTTAGATAGAGGATTTTTCTTTTTCATTAGTAGGGTAGCTTCCTAACCCAGAATTTGCCCCTGTTTCGCCCATACAGGCGCAACACGCGCCAAAGAAAAACGGGTGGGGCAAGGGTTTATAATGGATTGGTTTTGAGGGTGTTGGGCGGGGTTTGGTTTATGACCTGGGAAATCCAAATTTTACTCTGTGTGCATGAAGGGCTTTTAGGCTTGGGTAATATTTGGGGTTTTGTGGCAATAGAATCTCTTGTTTGTGAAACTGATGCAAATGATAGGGTGAGGTCTTATTTTCTTTAAAGTTATTGCCAACAATTACCCGGTATTGATCGTCAATGGCAATCAAACCCTTATCAAAAGCCTTATGTATGGTATAGGTAAGTGGAATGCCGTTATTTACGCTATTATTACCATGGATATGAAAGGGTTCTATGTGGCAGCCTTCTACCATGCTGATTTTTCTTTTGACTTTGGGGTTTACTTGTATGTTTAACTGTGAAACACAACACGAATAGTTATATATTTCTAAAATAAACTCTGAAAACTTAGCCGTTCGTATAAACTCTTCTTCATCTACTTGTTCCCTGGCTTTACTTCCAGCTTTGAGCCTTGTTTTTACTTGGTTCAACCGTGTATAGTATGTCTCAAAATCTTCTTCTACAATGTTTTTACCCACTTCTTGAATATATTGCTTATAGTTGAGTTGCTCAGTAAATTTGTTTTTACTGTAGGCAAGGTAAGTATCTAGTAATATTTGGCAAAAATCCTGGCGATGTTGCTTGTTTTGTAAAAACTGAAACAATGCTTCATCCAACTCGGCGTAGGCTACCTTAGTAGTAAGCTGATGAAAAGTCTTGATTGTTTTCTTAGATGCAAAGAATTCTTCATGTCCCAGGTTGGGTATGAGTTTCCAGAACCCATCACTTTTTAAGTAAAAAAAAGGAAGAGAAATTTCCCGGTGGTATTTAGGGTTGGCAAGTAGTTCCCAGTACTCTTTAAAAGTTGACAGTAGCTCAGGCGTGAGATATATTCGCTGAGATGTAATGACCCTATCTTCAATTAACCTGATCATACTCAACAACAAAATAGGCTTATGCGGTGCAACGCTGCCTTTTTTGTTTTTCTCTGCGTGATTCACATTTAAATTTTTGAAGATATTGGCTTACAGTCATAAGAAGGCTTGTATTTGATGATGGCTAAAACTAAATTTTTCATCATAAACAGCAAAATATAAGTGGCAAGAAAATGACTACCTTTATTGTTAAAAAGTGATGCTATATAATCATATCGCCTTATCTAACAGGGGCTTGTTTTTATATTTGTTGTAGTTTCCGGTTATTTGGCAACAAAAGTTGTAGTTTTTTGAGTGGGCAATCAGTGCTTTAACAGTTCATTCTAATCCATTCATCAATATACTTGAATGGAAATGGTTTTACGGTAAGCTCATGATTTTTTACAAAATCGACACTCATCAAAGGAAGCAGTTTTTCAAAGAATAAATTTGAGTTATCGAGCGATTCTATAACTCTAATAACTGATGCCCGGCTGATATCATAACCGTTTACATCTTTGATTCCTACGTGGTAAAGAGCATAGTTTTTAAGTTCTTGATAATTTATATCAAAGCTAGATGAAAGAA
Source organism: Microscilla marina ATCC 23134 (assembly GCF_000169175.1). NCBI lineage: Bacteria > Pseudomonadati > Bacteroidota > Cytophagia > Cytophagales > Microscillaceae > Microscilla > Microscilla marina. The sequence goes on along the minus strand of NZ_AAWS01000004.1, from coordinate 61,540 downwards.
GTTCATAACGAGGCTTTTGACCTTTAAGGTAAGCCCTGATTAAAATTTGACCATTTGTTTTTTTAAATACAAGGTTAGATAATTCTTTTGTCAAATTTTGTTGCTTCAATAAACCTCTAATTTCATCTTTGGGGATTTTCGTGTTCGGATAGTTATTCACTTTTTCTAGGTATGGTTTTATTTTATCTATGGGGCGGCACTCTTTAAGATATGCAATTAATTCACTTTTCTTAAATGAGTATTTCTGAGCTTGTTTTTCCAGTATATGCCCAATTTTAACAATCTCAGGTAAAGTAATTATATCAGTTCTCTTAATAGCATTAATATTCCCCAAGGGATCTATAACTATGCCTTCAACGGTATTATCATCCTCGAAATATTCAGCGATTTCATCATATCTTGAGTCACCCAAAAAAGTATCTTTCTTATGGAGACTAAAATTTAATTTCCCAGTGGTATCTATTTCCAAAAAACAATATTGATCAATTGTTTCTTTCTCTTCTGCGGGCATCTTTGAAGCAAATATATACACACCATCTATTCCAAACGCTTTCCAATCAGTAATACTTATATTGCCTTGAATGATATCGTATTTGATAATTACTTCTTTTATAAGTGTATCTGCTATTGCTTTAATTCTTTTGGTTTCCTTTTTATCTAAATCATCACTGTCTTTTATTTTTTTAAGCTCATAGAGGTTTAAGTGATTTACAGGCACTTTGTTGTAAACCTGGTATGAATCAGAAAGATTATTGTGTTCGTAAAATTCTTTATCGTGAATAAGACGAAAGTTAAACGATGACTTTTGAATACGAGATTTTTGAGTAATGGTACAAGTGGGATATTGTGTACGCAATGTATTTGACAAATGAAGAACAAGTTCTTGTGATTCAGCATCATTGATAACATCTGCAATATTGATTTTCTTGTAGCTTAAATGATGACCTATCCTGACTTTTTTTAGTGCAGTATTTTTAGAGTTGTATTGACAAATAAGCTGAGGGCTTAATTCTTTAAAGCTAATAAATAAGTATCTATTTAACTCCTGTTTGATGAGCTTTAATATAGTGGAGACGGTTCCACATTTGCTAACTTGAAATTTATCAAATGTACCAAAGTCAATAAACGTTATATTGTTTTTTTTGCCAGGGAACTGCTTAATAATAAACAACTCTTGATCATCGTCTTCTTTTTGATCGCTAAAACCAGGTAGACGCTTCATAGACATCGTAATAAATTCAAGTGCATACTTTGGATAGCTTGTATAGGGTCTTTTTTTGCTAAAACTTAATCGGTTTTTAAAATATATATTGGTAAATGTCTTAACGTTTATTTCCAAACAAGAGTGTCTATTAATTACCACTTGTAATGCTACTACCTGCTTTGTTTTAGGTTGATTGACCTTAGGTTTTATTACTGGTACCTTATGTTCTGGATGCACAATATAGAAATGTCCAGTAAGGTTATTGAAGCTGTATCTGGAACCTTTAGGACTAGCAAGAGAATTAATCAGTAATTGACAAATGATATGGTCAGGTAATTTATTAAAGCCAGAGATTTGATCAATTATTTCATAGGTGATATTTTCTGCGTCAGAACCTTGCCTAAGTAAAAATGTAGGTATGTGAACCGTATTAAACTGAGCTTTATCAAAAAGGGCATAAAGAGATTTATCTTGATCATCTTCACGAATAGTAATCGATTTAACTTGGGGGAGGTTTGGGATGTTATCCAAAATGCCTGCTCCTTGAAGAAAATAACCCTTTTTATGTTTAAACCTAATGATTACAAAATCTTGTGAAAGTTTTTTTCTATCAATATTTATGGCTAATTGATTAGTTTTAGTTTGGGTTAATTGCATATTAAATAAAAACTAATGAGATGTTATTGGTCAATAGATGAGCCTTGGGGTTCTAAATCAATATTATTACTAATCTGAATAAAAGCCTCAGAATATATCTTCTGTTTCGAAAAATCCCAAAGGCAGGGGATTTGGTGAATTGTACCAGCATTATTAGACACTGTTTTTTTATAACCATCTGAAATGATGTTAATAATAAAAACTTTATCACCACTTACTTTCTTCAATTTATGACAAATTTCATCAAAGTCAGCTTCAATTTTGGTACTTTCTTGCCAATGTTTAAAATCTATGTAAGTGTTTGTATCTTTAATTTGATAATCAAAAAGCTCATAATGTTCTTTCGGGAGTTCTATTAGTTCAAATCCAAACTCTTTCTCTAAAAGAAATTTACCTACCTGTTCACCCAAAGCACCTTTATATATATTATTGAAAAGTTGAGGTGATAGAATATATAATCCACTAGCAAAGCTAGTTGCCCATCCACTTCGCTCAAAATGTTCTTTCATTCCATTTATTTGCATAAGCAGAGAAAGTCTTGCTGATTCTGCTGATACTTTTTGACTTAAATTACCTTGAAAATCAACCTCTATTTCTTGAAAATCATCTTTTTGTTGATATGAAATACTATCATTTTCTGTTGGAAGTTGGATGTAAAGACCAACCATTTTTTTGTTTTTTGATGCATTCTCTTCTGTGAGTGTCGGATAACGAAGACACATTTGTCTTAACTGCTCCCACTCAGCAATATCAAGTGTTGTCCACCCCCACTCTTCATATCGATCTACAAATTTTTTAATTCTTTTCCTTACCCTGAAGTTAGTATTGGTCGCTTTTTTTGCCAAATTCTCAAGCTCGGAAGTTGGTTGATCAATAACTTGGGCTGCTTCCACTAACGCTTTAAACTCGTTAAGGACTAAGTTGTTTTCTATGTCAAATCCAGCCACAACTCCTTCTATTTTTTTATCAGCCAGAATATAAATTTTAGATGATTTCAAGTTAGTTCTACAAATTCTGCCTAAGGCTTGTATAATTATTTTACGACAGTGATTTTTGATTTGTGAAAACTCGTTGTTTTTTATTCTTTTTATGTAAGTATTAGCTTGATTTTTACCTAATAAATAGCCGAACGCTCGTTTGATTTCATATAACATATCACCAAAAGATATTTCTCCAACTTCCAAAAGAAACTCTAATTGAAATACATACTTTGCAAAATCGTTTTCAGATATCCCCTCTTGTACATTTTGCATCAAATTGGTAGGATTATCTAAATAAAGACCATTAAAATCAGTTTCAAACTCTTTATTCCAGTTTTCAAGCGCCCTACTGTTTACATTCATTAAATTATCAGGATCAGGAGCTTTGTATTGTATATTTTGTCCTGCTCCCATTGTTTGATAGGCAGAAATTACAAATACCTTTCCTCCTTGTTCCAATATTTCCTTGAATAGTTGTTTACTCCTTTCGTATGTGCTGCCATAAGCAACAACACAAGTGTTGAGCTTATTATTTGTGGAAGTGTTATTGGTAAAGAATGACTCTTTACTGAGGAGTTTAACTATATCGGAAAACGCTTCTTGTAAAATATCAAGGTTAAGTTTGGTATCACCTTCTTTAGGGATTTTATTCAAAAGACATAAAAAACCTTTGATTTCATCTTTTTCTGCAAAGACTTTAAAAGCTTTTAGGATACGATAATACCTATTTAATAAATAATAATTGTCATCTGGCGATATTTCAAACTGTATCTTGCTGTAGTGAAATTTGGCTGTATCTCTATCGATAAATATTTCTTTAAAACAATCAAAAGGTGAATCTTTATTTATTTCAATAAATTCCACGTAAATATTGACCTTACTGTAATTTTCATTTTGTATAGCAAAAGCACTTTTCAATGAGTTTTTGTAGGTTTCAGATAATTCATGAAACCTAGCATCCAGTTTTCGTTTCAGGTAATCGATGTCATAATTACCAGTTACAGTTTTAATATTGGCGGTGGCTGATATGCCAATGACCTTGGCTTTTTCACAAAGTCTTAGAAGAAACTTTTCAGGTGTTTTCTCATAGTTGAAAAACAAAATCTTGGTTCTTAACGCATGATCGTCATCATCTACAAAATCATAATACCTAAACCCATTTGAATAAATAGTTAGGTCATATTCTTCTATTGAAAAATTAATTGCATTGAAGTCTTTATCTTGATCATTTAATATGTAGTTTTCAAAAAAATGTCTTTGCCTTCCTTCTAGACCAAAGGCATCTAATACTGATCTGATGGCTGAATGGAGACTAAGTTCATTGTCATTTTGCTCCCTGTTCTCTATTCTATTTTTATAAAGATTATGCGATAAGGATTTCACAAGGTTTTTAAATGATTTCAAAAAAAATCGTAACCTGTTAATCAAGGCTACTATATCATGTTCAAACGATTCTGGCTTATCAACAAGTAACTCTAAATAGTTATATTTATGACTAGAGTCAGTAAATAGGTTAAAATACTTGCCTTTTCCAGCAATGGTATGATATTCAAAATCTTGAAATATAAGGTTTCTTTTTCTTTGTGACGTTTGTTTTGTTTTGAATTTAAAAGCAAGGTTATAGTTTGTAAAGTTCTCGGTGGCAACTCCTTCGAGTTCTTTGACCATTTTTGTTAGCGGTTGAACATTGGGGTATTTGTTCATTAACTCTTGCCGCCATTCTGATTCTTGAAGTAAGTTGGCAGGAAGTTCATGGGCATCTAAATTTCTTTTTATATTATTAAACAACTCTATAATTTCTACTTTTTGCCCAACAGCTTCATCAATCATAATTTTCATCAAGATATCTTTTGAAGCGTCAAATTCGTCAATAAAAACTAGTGCATTTTTGGTGATATCATGATTTATAAAATGGTAAGCAGGTTCGACTAAACTCGAGTTTTTAAGGTAAAATTTATGTATGCTCAAAAAGAAGATTTTAGCTTCTGAGCTCCTTACTTGTGGGTATAGCTTTTTAATCCAGCCATATTTCTTCGTTTCATTAATTGCTTTTAGCTTCTTCTTCTTGCTTCCAAATCTATTATTTAAGCGTTTAATGATAGCTTTACGTACCTTTGGCTCTAAGTTTTTTTGGATTTCTTGTTTTAGAATTGCAATTGTTTCTGGGTTGACATCTGGTTTTTCTAGTATTTTTATTTTTTTTGATAAGTGATCCAATTCATCAAAACTTTCTTCTGCGAAGAAATCTTTAATCTCATTTTCAACCAATGGAAAGTTTTTTAAAACTAAATCAAGGTTTGAATCTATAAAAATAACATCTTGTTCAAATTTTTCTTTCTTACCTTGTTTTGTAAACAGCTCTTCCAAGTTTTTGTAAGGTAAGTTCTTTTTTAAGTTAGTCACGAAAAAGATTTTCTCCCCCCCTTTACAATATGTTTCGTAGTTATTATAAATCCATTGAAGAACATGATAAGTTTTGCCAAATCCAGTAGGCGGATCAAGGAGTAATAGACCATTGTTAGAGTCACAGTAAGCATCTAATATTTCTTGCATGGTAGAAAACTAAAGAAGGATGGTTTTTAAAATGCTTAAAAGTAAGTAAAATTACTCTTAAACAGAAGGTTATTCGTTACTAATATTCTTGTTTAGTAATACAGGGCAAAATTTTAATTCGAGTGCTCAGAGTTCTTTAGACTAAAATTCACTCATTGAGAATTCGAAGATAATATTTCAAATATCCTATTCAGTGAGGGGATGTACAAGAGCTATCTCTTTGCGGAGGGTCAAAAAATTCCGCCAAACACACTGCTTTATTCTATTCGCTGATAGGATTTTGCAAAATGGCAGGAATAACCCTACAGGTTTGGCTTACTGATGTGATCAAAAGCATCAACGAATGCTCAATCCAAAAACTACATCTTTTGTTGCTTAATAGCTGTAAAAGACAACAAGCGTAAAAACAAGCCCACTTTGAGTGAGGGAATACCATTGTGGTGACCCCACAAGGAGTTATGCTCAATATTTACTCTACCCAGCTTTTTTTCAAAAGCACCGTCATCGTCTTAGATGGTGTCTCCACGAGTTGAGCGAAGCCTTGAAAAGCACTGTTCCCAGGCTCTATAACGAGGCGATTTATTACTTCTTTCATTTTACATTGTAATTTACATTTGATACTTGCCCGATTTTCAAAGATCGGCAAGTATCAAATATTTAAGGTTTACTGCTCCCCAAGGTAAACTTCTTGATAGTTAGAGTATGAACTAGTCTGATTCCTCACAGTTCAAATAATATTTATTAGGCTATGATTAAATATCGATTAGCTTAAACAGGCGGCAAGCCCAATTCTTTCAAAAACTCATTATGAGCATCGGTATGTTTTTTTATGTCCTTGTTTACTGTCCGTAGTTCCGCATTTACTTCTTTGAGGTCTACCTTGGGCTCTGGCTTGGCGGTGCTCACATAGCGGGTAATGTTGAGGTTGTAGCCCTGTTCTTCTATTTCTGCCATAGTCACCCGCTGCGAATAGCGTTCTTCTTCTTTGCGGTGTTGGTAGGTGTCTATAATCTTAGCAATGTGGTCTTCGTTGAGGGCGTTTTGCCGCTTGCCCTTGTCAAAGTGCTCGCTGGCGTTGATAAAGAGCACATCGTTTGCCCTGGTACATTTTTTTAACACCAATATACACACGGGTATACCCGTAGAATAAAACAGGTTAGAAGGTAAACCAATCACTGTATCTATGTGGTTGTCTTTGAGCAGCTTGGTACGAATGCGCTCTTCGGCTCCGCCCCTAAACAATACTCCGTGCGGCAATATAATTGTCATAGTGCCATTGTCTGATAAGTAATGAAAACCATGCAACAAAAAAGCAAAATCGGCTGCCGACTTGGGCGCCAAGCCATAGCCCCTAAAACGAAAGTCTTCGGCTAGGTCGCTGCTAGAGTCCCAACGAAGGCTAAAGGGCGGATTGGCTACTATAGCATCAAACTTTGGCTTTTTAGCGGGGTTCATTTCATTGAGTACACCCCATTGATTGAGCAAAGTATCGCCGTGAAAGATGTCAAACTCGGTGTCTTTCATTCCGTGCAAGAGCATGTTCATGCGTGCCAGGTTGTAGGTGGTCACGTTTTTTTCTTGCCCATATATTTTGCCCGTGCTACCCCCTGCCTGCACCATTCTTTTTCTCACATTTAATAGCAACGAACCCGACCCGCAAGCAAAGTCAAGCACATGCTCTAGCTTCTTCTTTTTGCCCGCTGCGGGGTTTTGGCAATCTAGGGTCACTATCTCAGACAAAATACCAGAGATTTGTTGGGGCGTGTAAAACTCGCCCGCTTTTTTGCCCGAACCTGCCGCAAACTGCCCAATCAAATACTCGTAGGCATCGCCCAAGGCATCGCTATCGGTAGAGAACTCGGCAATGCCTGCGCTTATTTTGCTCACAATAGTACACAAACGTTTGTTGCGCTCAGTGGTGTTTTTGCCTAGCTTCTCTGAGTCGAGGTGAATCTCTGAAAACAAGCCTTGAAAGGCGCTCTCAAACGATTCGTTTTCTATGTATTTAAAACCCTCTTTCAAGGTTTTTAGCAAATCTTCGTGTTGGCTACGGGCAAGCTCCGAGATGCTCTTCCAAAGGTAAATGGGCTCTATCACATAATGCACCTTTTTGCGCATTTGCGCCTCAAACTCAGGCACATCGTCGGCGTTGGCAGCATACCATATGCTGAGCGGAGTACGGGTATCTTCTTCTCCGTCTAGCTTTGGATAGTCGCTCCCTAGTTCTCGCTTGGCGGCTTCTTCATAGTTGCTCGATAGGTACTTTAAGAAAAGAAACGAGAGCATATAATCTCTAAAGCTATCGGCATTCATGGCGCCGCGCAACTCATCAGCTATTTTCCAAAGGGTACTGCCCAATTGGTTATGTTGTTCTTGTTGTGTCATAATTTTTTCTTTTAGTCTATAGTTGGGAGTCGGGAGCTTCTACAAACTTGGCTTTTAGTTTATAGTTGGGAGCTACTTCAAGGTGCTAGGAACTAGGCGCTGGGTTCTAGGTTTTTACACCTTGCTCTACAAGCAACTACCCTATTTTATAGTACGTTGATTTTTAGCTGTTTATAAATTTGGTAGTCGAGGGTCGGTAGCTGGGAGGTAACAATCAATAGCTTCTATCATATTTGCAAATACAATACTTGCAGTAACAGGCTTAACTACTGACTAACCAACTTGGCTTAAAGCTGTAAAAGCTCCTGACTACTGACTCCCAACTAATTAGTCTCCTTTACCTATATGTTGGGCACCTCAAACTCGTATTTGTCTAAAAATGAGGTAAGCACCTTTCTGAATATTTTTTTGTTGTCTTCTACCATTTCTTTAGCCTCATATACTGAGTAGCCCCCGTGACTCATGAGTTGTACCGCACGATTAAACAATACTTCGTCCTCGTCTTGTGCCATATACTCTATACATTGTTGAAAACGTCGATAACCAAAAAAGGCGGCGACTTTCTCTAGCAAGGTTCTCAAACCGTTGAAGTGGTAAGTTTTGATGTTACCTGTGCTGGCTACGTGCTTGAGTTCGGCAAGCAATGCCACATGATGAAAAAACGGACTTTGATCGGTACCCTGTAGCAGATAGCCCCCTGCTTTTTTATGCAAGAAGTAGTTGGTTTTTCTTACCCTCAAGTCTTTTTCCATGATGTTGTAAAACAAAGCATGGTGGGTAGACACTACCACTTTTACAGGACTTGGATTGCTTTGTTCTTTGCCCCGTTCTTTGGCTTTTCCAAGCAATTGGGCTAGGTCGGTAGCTACGGTTATAGTATTGTTGTCGTCAAGCGACGAAATGGGGTCGTCTATATAAATATACTTCACCCAACTATAGGCATTTGTCAGCTCGTGGTCTTCTATGGCTATCTCGGCAATTGCCAAAAATATACACCATACAAATAGGTTTTCTTCACCTCGCGATACCTTGATAAAGTCTACTGTCTGACTTTGTTCTTCCTCGCTATCATTCACTTCCTCATTGTTGTTGGCTTCTTCCCCCTCTTCCTGTGCGTTGTTATCTGTTATTTCGTTCCTGCTAAATATCACCCGCCAATCTTCGTAGTCTATCCTAAAGTCAAAGTCTACATAGTTTTGTAAATACTTTTCTATCCTCACCTCTAGCGCCAAATCTTCAAAACCATCAAAAAATTTGGAATCTTTGTTCATTTGTAAATAACGCTCGGTATCGCCATCAAGATCGTTGTTCCAAACAAACAAATCTTCGGTATAGGCATTAAAATACAAGGTGTTGGTTTCAGGGTTTTGACGTCTATTTTTACTCAAATTTTTAAACTCCATCGACAGCCTTGTTTTGCCTGTGCCATTGTAGGCAAACAAGAGCACTAAATCTCTACTATTGAGTCGGTGTTGAATCGCCTTGGCTACTTCAGTTAAGTCTGCCTTTATTGGGTTGTTGTTAGATGATTGATTACTCATAATACTTAGCGGTTTATTTCAGGGAAAAGCTGTTGCATCAAACCTTTTTTGTGCTTGCCCAAAGCCCCTATTTTTTGCGCTTCTGCTGCTATTAAGGTGTCTAAAGAAGATAGACAATCGGCTATTTTTTGTTGTTCTTTGGGTGATGGGAATTTAATGGGCATTTCTGTAATCATTGCTTTTCTTACAGAATCAACTGAATTTTTTGCACTCATTTTCATTACCCTATCATAGAAGTATTGAGAAAAGTACATGAATATATACTTACCTAGAACTACCTCAGTAAAATCGTAGATAGCATATACACGTTGATGAAAATCAAATTTGCCTATGATGTAGTGGAAGTTTTTACCAACCCCCACACCATCACCTGAAGTTAATATTGCTTCTCCATCAAATGAGTATGAATCTATGCGTTCTACATTTTGTGACCGCACAAAAAATGGATACTGTCCATTGTCAACTTTATTCTTAGTGTCTTTATTTCCAGTAGTAACTTTAGCTATACTTCCCAACTCTTTCTCCTCCCACTCCCCATTTCCCTTAAACTCAGGAAAACGCAAACGCGGCACTTTTTCGCCTTCCTGTGGGAAAAGCTGTTGCATCAAACCTTTTTTGTGGTTGTTGAGACTCTCAAGTCTGGTTTCGTGCACCACAATCAATTGATCTAATGAGCGTAGGCAGTCAGCTATTTTTTGTTGTTCTAGTTTCTTGGGTATAGCTACAGGTATTCTCGAAAAGTTTTCGTAAAAAAGATAGTTTCTTATGCCACCTTCCACATTATTTCTAACAGTCGTATTGAAGTAATATGTATTAAAAAACTGCCAAAGAAAATGATTGTCAATATTATCTTCCGTTTGAAAACATACATACAATGAACTGATAATAATATTGTAAAGGTCTCCACTAAACCCAATAGAGCCTACATCAATCCTTGCAGGGTTATAAGCAAAAGTATTTCGTTCAATAATTTTATATAATGAAATATCATACCCTCTTTTACTGCTAATTACTCCTTCAAATTGCTCTTCTTGAGGAAGAAAACCCTCCTTGTTATTAATAGAGTAAACAGGCAATTTCTTGTTATCTTTATTCCTTTTAGATACCAGAATTGTAATGTCTCCCAGCCTCTTCTCCTCCCATTCTCCATCCTCTTCAAACTCAGGAAAACGCAAAGTGGGCACTAGTGGTTGGTTTGTTTTTTTAATCTTCATACGTCGATAATCCTGAAATTTCTTGCCCTTGGGCTAATTTTTTAAAATAAGGTACTAGCTTCTCCATCAAAGCAATCTCTTGCTTGCGGCGTGCTTTCCAGCCTAGCTCTAGGGGAGCCAACAAGTCGGTCAAGCGTTCGCCATCAAATATCATTCGGTTCATTACCTCGTCTACAAAAGCCCGCAAGTTTGCCACTTCTAGCCCAAACTCTACCGCTATGCCCGCCAGCTCTTCGGCTTGTTGGCTTGCCTTAAATGCCGCATAGCCTTCGGTAAGCTCTTGTCGGCTATAGCCACGCCCCCAATCCAGGCTATCTATGTATGCCTCTAGCACCTCTTGTTCGTCCATAAAGTTAGATTGCGACCTCAACAATTGCTTGATCTCCTCGCGGCTCATTTTCTCTTTGTTGGGCTTGTTTTGGGTGCTATCGGCAATCAAGCCCATAATGTAGTCGTAGTCTATCATCGCCGAAGCAAACAACACTAGTTCAAAGTCAAACTCTTGCCAGCTGTCGGCTTCTTCTTTGTCGGGTTTTTCGCGCTGGTTTTTATCTAGTTGTTTGGCGGTTTCCAGGTAGGCACTTTTATATTCGCGTAACCTATCGGTAGGCAATATTTGTTCAATCTGCGTTTTTTGTGTCTCACTCAAGTCAGTATATTGCTCTAGTTGGGTTTTGAGCCTTTGCACCTCCTTAAAGTTCTTCACAAAAGCAATGCGCGCCCCGTCGCCCTTGAGGTTATAAGCCTCTTGGGGTTCGTTAGACAGCCCTTGCCCTGCCATAAAATCGCCCAACTTTGCCACCGCCTCTTGGTAATGATCTATCACGGTGGGGGCAGCGTCTACCATCCACACCTCTTTGGCTTTTTGCTTGTGCTCACCCGAAAACAAAGCAATAGCTTGATTTACCGCACTTTGCTGCCCCCTAAAGTCCAAAATATTGCCATAGGGTTTGGTATCATTTAGCACACGGTTAGTGCGCGAAAAGGCTTGCACCAGCCCGTGGTACTTCAGGTTTTTGTCTACATAAAGCGTATTAAGGTATTTAGAGTCAAAGCCCGTCAAGAGCATATCTACCACTATAGTAAGGTCTACCTTTTGGTCTTGAGCATAGTCTCTATTGCTATACTGTTGGTCTTTGATCCGTTGTTGAACATCTTGGTAGTACAAGTCAAACTCGTTGATATGGTGGTTAGTGCCAAAGCGAATGTTATAGTCGGCAATGATGCCCTCCAGTGCCGCCTTTTTCTTTTCGGGCTCTTGTTGGTTGTCTGCCTTCTCTTGTTCCAGGTCGTCCTGAATCTGCTGAATATCTTTTTTGTTTTTGTCGCTGGCAAGTTGGGCAGGGGGCGAAAACACACAAGCAATATTGAGCGACTTATAGGCAGGGTCTACGGCTTGTTTTTGTATTTGCATTGCCTTGAGCAGCTCATAATAAGCAATGGCATCGTTGATAGACGCCGTGGCAAAAATAGCATTAAAACGTCTATTGCCCGTGGCACGGTCGTGCTTCTCTAAAATGGCATCGGCTATCACCTGGCGGCTAAATATGTTACCAGGTTGGGCATCTTTGCCTTCCTGGGTATAATAGTCTACATGAAAGCGCAACACGTTTTTGTTGTCTATAGCGTGGGTGATGGTATAGTTGTGCAGCTCTTTCTCAAAAATATCTTTTGTGGTTTTATAAGAAGCCTGCTCCCCTTCTATAGTTCGGTAGGTGGCGTTTTCTTCAAAAATGGGCGTACCCGTAAAACCAAACAATTGTGCCTTCGGAAAAAATTCTTTGATCGCCTTGTGGTTGTCGCCAAACTGCGAGCGGTGACATTCGTCAAAAATAAACACCAAACGCTTTTGACTCAAGGGCTTGAGTTGCTCCCTGTAGTCTTTTTTGGTGGCACCCGTCAGAGCAAGCCCTAGTTTTTGAATAGTGGTTACTATCACCTTATCAGCATAATCTTCAGACAACAGCCGCCTCACCAACTTGCCCGTGTCAGTATTAGCCTCTACGCTGCCCTCCTGAAACTTGTTAAACTCCATACGGGTTTGGCGGTCTAGGTCTTTGCGGTCAACCACAAACAAACACTTCTCTATGTCGGGGTTTTCTTTGAGCAGCGTAGACGCCTTAAACGAAGTCAAGGTTTTTCCACTGCCTGTGGTATGCCAGATATAGCCATTGCCTCGGTTTTGTTCAATGCAGTCAACTATAGCTTTCACGGCATACACTTGGTAGGGGCGCATCACCAATATCTTTTGCTCCACTTCTACCAACACCATATATTTGCTCAACATTTCGCCCAGGGTACACTTGTTCAAAAAGCGTTCGGTAAAAGGCTTGAGGTGGGTTATTTTTTTATTTTGCTCGTTGGCAAATTGGTATACAGGCAAAAACTGCTCGTCGGCATTAAAATTAAAATGCTCGTTTTTGTTGTTGGAAAAATAATAAGTATTGGTTTGGTTGCTCACTATAAACAATTGCATAAAGCACAACAACGAGTTGGTGTAACCATTGCCAGGATCGTTTTTGTAGTCTACAATTTGCTTCATTGCCTTGCGCGGCGACACATCGAGCCGCTTAAGCTCTATTTGCACCAAAGGTAACCCATTTACCAACAAAATCACGTCGTAGCGGTGGCGGCTCTCGGTGGTTTTCATCTGTAATTGGTTTACCACCTCAAACTCGTTTTTGCACCATTTTTTGGTGTTCACCAGATTATAATATAAAGGCGTGTCGTCGTCACGCTCAAAGTACTGTTGCTGGCGCAAAAACTTAGACGCCCTAAACACGTCAGCACTGATTAGGTCGCTTCTTAAGCGGGTAAACTCATCGTCGCTGAGGGTTACATAATGGTTGGCGTTAAACTTTTTTCTAAAGTTTTGATCTAGTGCTTCTCTAGTTCTAATGTCGTTGCGGTACGTATACTTTTGCCCAACGAGCAATTCTATAAACTTTTTTTCTATGTCCGATTCGTAGGTACTTTCCATGTAAATGTATCTGACTTTTGTATGATCAATAGCTTGATCAGTGGCGTACAAGCTGCGCAAGGTAATATTCCGCAATAAAATAATCCAAAGAGCGTAAATGTACACATAAAGCCCACCAATTTCAAACAGGTGGAGAGGGATCATTAAATTAAATATAGTTTCATAAAAACCACCCACTCTTTCTCCTCGTTTCCCTACGATTACCCACTACAATTGATTATATTTGTACTACACAATTACAAATAAAAATCCCCGCCAAAGTGCCTTTTAGTTTCCAGACCGAAAGCACTCAAAGCGGGGACCTATAAAATTGGATCAATATGCAAAATTCAACAATTTCCACAAGAAACCCAAACCAGATGTTAGGTTTGTGGGTAGAGGATGTGACTTACCCGGCACTGGGTGCAGGGCAGGTACAAAGTTATGATGCCCACCGTCATTCGTGTATGGTAGAGCGTTGGCAAAAGCCTGTCATCAATCACCTGAGTTTTAACGGGATACTCTACCCTTACCATCGTTTGCAACACGCCAGGTACCATTATGTGGGGCGCCATGGCAACGCGCTTTATTATGTGCACCAGGGAACAGTCTGGCGCATGGATTTTGAGCCCACTCCGGGTATTTGGTCAGTAGCAGATTTTGCCGGGGCGGGTACTTCTTTTTATGAGCGAAGGGCTTATACAGAAGCCATGCACCTGGAAGGCAGGGGCGACGAGCTCACCCACGACGAAGCTGAAATGCTGATTAGTTACTGGCAATACAGCGGCGAACTGGAAGGCTTGATTCCTTATCTGATTCCTTGTGAACACCACGAACGCAGCAGTCTGGGGCAGTACCTGAGTGAGCTCAGGCAAACGTATGCCATGGTGGTGGCATAGGATGCTGTTATCCCTCCCCAACGAATCATTGTTGGGGAGTTTTTTTAACCACAACTTCTATTTACTGACTGACTAACTGACCCACTTACTTCCATGAAAACAAGCGAACAAACAACTTCAAAGAACTTCACCACGGTAAAAGAACTGAATCCTGCCCGCCTCCCGGCATTTGAGGGCTTCTTTTATCCCGCCAGCATCTGGCTGGACAAGCACCTCAACCCGGTGGCAAAAAATCTGCTCGTGGAAATTTCTTTGCTGGAGCAACGTCCGTTGGGCTGCATTGCCTCCAATGAACATTTTGCGGCGACCCTGAATATTAGCAAGCGTTCGGCGGCCAGGTATATTTCGGAGCTTGTCAAAGACAACTACCTGATTTTATCAGGATTTGACGGGCATCACCGCCAGCTTCGGGTCAATTTTTCCCGGCTGGAACCTCGACAATTTGGCAAGGTTGAGGGACAAACTGGCAAGGTTCAAGGACAATTTGGCGAGGTTCAAACCACACCCCCATGCCAAAAAGAGCCCCCAACCATGCCAACTTGTCCACATAATGGTATCAGTAATGAGTCAACTAACAATATCTCTATAGAAGAGAAAGGGTTGCTTGAAAAAGAAAAAGCGACTGTACCACCTAAAAAGAAGCAGGCGCCTAAAACGGCAGAAGTTAAGGCAGCCAAAAAGCCAACGCCTAAAAAAACAAGCCTTGCCTCAAAAGTCAAGCTGCCTTTTGCTTCGGATACTTTCAAACAGGCGTGGGGCGACTGGCTGAAGTACCGCGCAGAGATCAAAAAGCCCTACAAATCGATGCTCAGTGTGCAACGCATTTTGGACAAGCTGGCGGGGTTTGAAGAAGCCTTTGCTCTGGAACTTATCGGGAAGTCGATTGCCAATGGCTGGCAGGGTTTGGTGTTTGCCAAAACGGGCGAGCAATACCAGGAGTGGCTGACTGCCAAACGTAAAAAAACGCAGGGCACCGGAACCCGCGCCCAACCTCAGCCCGATTTGATGAATGTTACCCGTCAGACCACCAGCATCTGCCACCAGTTGTCAGCGCTTGAAGCGCAACAGGCCAACTTCAAGGATTACCCGGCACATACCCTGGCGGTGCTTCACGGGCAACTGCAAAGCTTGTGGCGCAAAGCCCGGCAACTACAAATGTTTGGCAGCGAGATTTATAGAATCACTGCGCTGGGCAATGAAGTAAAACAACTGATCAATAACCAAGACAAATCAAACTAAAAACGAATGAAAGATTTAATGAATGAGATTACGCTTTACCTACAAAGCAATCAAACCTTTCCGGTAGACTTTGAGGCGTTTTGGCAATGGTGTGGGTATTCTACCAAACAAAAAGCCGAACAAATGTTGCAGAAAAACTTCACTCAGGGGATAGATTTCAACTTTAACCGCGAAGTTAAAGTTCAAAAGGAAGGTAAAAGGCAAGTAACCCGCAAGATCAAAACCTATCAATTGACGATTGACTGCGCCAAGTCTTTTGCCATGCTTGCCCAAACTGAAAAAGGGCGCGAAGTTAGACTGTATTTTCTGGAGTGCGAAAAACGACTAAAAGCACTGACCAGGGGCAAGAACAAACTTCAGATTCTCAAAGAAAGCGTGGAAACCCTGATTGACCATGAGGAACGGATCAGCGATTTGGAACAAGAAAGAGAAGATGCCAAGACCTATCTTGCCGCCATCAATAAAGCTCCTTCGCAAACCCTTTTTGTAGATACCCGCCGTGCCTTTGACCACCTCATCAAGTCTTTCGCTTTGGCGAAGGGAATACCACCCCAGGAGGTGTACGCTACTTTTTATCGTCAATTCTCCATAAGGTATCAGATTCAACTGTACCACCTTGCCCAAAAAGCCGATAAAACACCCATCGCCTGGATAGAAAGCCGGGGCTATATCACCCAGGCGTATGACTTGGCGAGGGAATTATTTGTGGAGTAAAGAAGGGGGCTTTTGCCCCTTTTTTATACGCTATAATTTATCTCCACCCTTGCCACCCATCACCCCAACCCAGCAAACCTACACTCCTATAAAACCCCTCTTTTTAGCCTGCTCATTCCTTGCTTAATAGCTGCCCAAACCAAACAAGCAAAAAAACTGATGGCTTTAAGATACACAGGCGATTGCCACGTGGCAGGCAGTCGCGCCGAAATACTGGACTTGAAAAATGGGACCAACACCACGGGCAGCAATCCTGATGTGCGCACGCTCGCACCGGGGCTGCTTGCCACGGTGACCGATGCCACGGGTGGGGCAGTGCAATTAGCTGCGGTGAGCACTTCACAGTTTGCCGCGCTTGCCGCCCAGGAAGATGGGGATGCCCCCTGGAAACCGATTACATACAACATTGACACCGATACGGCTACGGCACTGAGCTAAACGAAACTGTATGGAAGAATACAAATATTTTGACATTCGGAACGCCGCAGGAGAGGTTGCCAATATTTTGCTCTACGACAAAATCGGCATTGATGACGAAGGCAAGGGTATCTCCGGGCAACGGTTTGCAAAAGAACTGTACTCGCTTGCCCGAAGGTACCGCCGCCTCAATGTACGCATCAACTCGCCCGGTGGTAAAATCACTGACGGCTTGTCTATTTGCGCTGCCATTCTCAACATCAACCAAAGTACGCCTAATGTGCGCATTGATACTTATGTCGATGGGCTTGCCCTGAGCATTGCGGGGCTGATTGCGGTATGCGGCAAAAAAGTAGGCATGTGCAATTTTGCCAAATTGATGCTCCACAACCCTTTTATTGGAAGTAAAAACAGCACTGACCCCAACGAGGCAGGGCAACACGAAACCTTGATGCAGGTCAAAGAAATGTTGCTCACTTTGCTTGCTACCCGCACCGGGCAAAAAGTGGAAGATTTATCGTTCATGATGAATCAAACTACCTGGCTGAGTGCAGCTGAGGCAAAACGCCAGGGCTTTGTGGATGAAGTGTTTGAGCACCCCAAAAAGAAAAGCATGGCTACATCGGTGGCTGCCGCCGAAAACGATGTGGCAAGCCTCTTTGATATTTTCAATCAATACCCCATAAAATTTTTACCTGAACCTACAAATACAAATCACCCTATGAGTTTAACATCTGAACAGGCAGAACAACTTCGTAATGAGGTGCTGGGCTATAAAGGCGACCTGACCGCTGTCCTCAATGCCTGTGGGCTACCCACCGATGCCGGACGCGACGGTATTCTTGGCCATGTCGAAGGACTTCGCAACGAGATCAAACGCCTTAAATCGCTTGACCTCAAAATTGAAAGCTACAAAACCAATGTCGAAAACCTGGAAAACGAAAAGAAAAGGTTACACGACGAGGTAGCCGAAATGAAAAAACACGAAGCCATTGCCTTGGTAGAGAATGCCATCAAAGAAGGGAAAATTGCTCCGGTAAAAAAGGAAAAATGGCTTAACCACGCCTATGACAACTATGACATGGTGCGCGATACGCTTGCCGATATGCCTACCCACCCCAACCTGGTGAACAAAATCAAGGCTATGGGTACCAGCAACGAAGCCGGGGCAAATGCTGGTTTTGAGGAGTTAAGCTTTAGCGAACTGTCCAACAAGTTTCCGGAAAAACTGATGCTGATCAAAAACGAAAACCCAGTGCTTTACAAAGAACTGTTCCGCAAGGAATACGGTACCGAGCCAGTGCTCTAAGTTATACTTAAACAAAAATGGTTTTGAGGATGGACTTTGATTAATTGTCTGAATACCAACATTAATCAACCGAAGCTACAGCTTTGCTGTGCTCAGCTTCAGCTAATCCTATAAATCCTAAAATCACTTTAATCCTAGTATAGTTTTTTAGTCAAGAGTCGGGAGTCAGGAGCTTTATCAGACTTCCGATTATTTCAAAACATTTACACTAAATATTCAAAATTTTATGGCAGGAGTTCATAAGGAAATCTGGACGGGGGAAGTAATTCGCAAGTTCAGAAAGGATACTTCATTTATGAATCGCATTCCGGATCGCAGCGATCTGGTCAATAACAAAGTGATTCACCTCACCGAATTGGGAGCCGACCCCAAGGTGCTCATTAACAACAGTACTTACCCCATTGCTACGGTAAACGATGTAGACTCGGATGTGGCTATCAGCCTGGACAAGTTTGACACCGAAAACACCTCGGTGTCGGACGATACCTTGTACGCCATTTCGATCGATAAAATGGGCGAAACCACCACCAAACACACCGAATCAATGCGCGAGGCAACGGGCGACAAAGCCATTCACGCTTTTGCCCCGGCAATTAATACCGCGCGCACTCCGGTGATTGTTACCAGTGGCGAAGCCGTAAGCGAAGATGGGATTACCCGTAACCGCATGGTGCCTGGCGATGTGGCTCACCTTAAGCGACGCTGGGATGATAACAATGTACCCAAGCAAGGCCGAGAATTGATTCTTTCGCCTGCCCACATCCAGGATTTGATCACTACCCACGAAAGCTTTCGCGACCAATACGCAAACATTCGCGAGGGGCAACCCCTTCGTTTGTATGGCTTTATGATCGGCGAATATACCTCTTTGCCTTACTATGCCACCAGTGGCATCAAGAAAGCTTTTGGCAGTCTGTACAACCCTGGCACCGACCGCATTGCCAGCGTGGGTTTTGTAAACTCTGAGATGTTTAAGGCACGCGACCGGGAGGTAAAAATGTACTGGCAACGCTCTGAAAACAACCCTCGTTTGCGTCAGCACGAAGTGGGTTTCCGCCTGTACTTTGTGGCGTTGCCCAAAGCCAACCGTGCAGTAGGGGCAATTGTGGGGTAAAAATCAATTGTTATCACTGCGCTCATTGTTCCATTTTAAATGGTTTTATGGCTCTATGGTTTTATGGTTGGGCGAAGCCATTCTACTGCGTTTCGCGAACAATTCAACAACCCCAGCAATTCAACAATTTTTTTAAAAACTTAAACATGACACAAATCAAACAATACAACAAAGAAGAGCTTCGGGAAATGTTGCCCGAAGCCTTTAAACGCTATCACGAACGCCCAACTTTATTGGTGCTTTCGGATACCAACATTTTTGCCGATGACCCTGGAGGGCGAAGCCTGGCCGTCAAACACTCGCATAAGTTCCACGCCCGCATTTTTCGGTTTCAAAACCCCGAATATGCCGAAGGTCGCCAGGAACAAGCCTTTGGAGTGATAGAAGATGTAGAGGAAGAAGAAGCCACCCCTGGGGCAACAAAAGCTTCGGCGAAAGCCACCCCTAAAAAGACCGGGACAAGCAAGCTGCCACCAGAAAAAGAGGAGGAAGAAGAAGAAGGAGACATTGCTGAAAACCTTGCCCAGCAAGTAAAAGCAGATGAAAAGGCAGCCGAGGCTAAAAAAACGGCTACGACGGTACGCAAAAGTGGTACGGCTGGAGTGAAAGCAAAGAAGTAGAAATAGTCCAGAGTTGGGAGTTGGTAGACAGGAGTTTCTACAGCCTTAAGCTTTTAGCCATTAGCTTTTAGCTTGAGGCTGTTTTTTAAGCAGGTAACCAACTTTATAGCACGTTGATTTTTTTAGGTATAAAGTTCACAGGTTGAAGCTTCATCACTTTTGCACTACATTACTAACTATCGTCTCCCGACTCCCGACTCCCGACTACCAACTAAAAACTACCAACTATTGACTAACAAAACTAACACTATGAGTAATTTACCAGACGTTTCGATCAATTATCTGGATGGGCAACTCGGTGGGGCAGGCTTTAGCAACGACGGGGTGGCGGCAATGCTTCTTTCGGGCGTTGCCGTGCCCCTTTCCGGGGATACAGGGTTTGATTTGGGAGTGGTCATTGGTCCCTTTTTCGGGATCAAAGAGGTGCAGAAAAAAGGCATTACCGCCGAGTATGACACCAGTAATTCGCTGAAAGTATACGCCCATTGTGTAGATTTTTACCGTCAGGCGGGCGAAGGGGCAGAACTGTATTTGATGCTTGCCCCAAAAACGGTGACCATGGTAGAAATGCTGGACACCGCAGGCAACTATGCCCCTGATTTGCTCAATCAAAAGCAGGGCAACATCAAACTGTTGGGGGTGGGCAGGGTGCCCGATGTGGCTTATACGGCAAGCCCCAGCGAGGAACTTGACCCCGATGTGCTGGCAGCTTTGGCAAATGCCCAAATACTGATAAAAAACCAACAGACATTGCACCAACCTGTCCAGGTAATAGTAGAAGGGCGCGACTTTCAGGGCAACGCTTCAGCGGTGAGTAATCTACGCACTCAAACCGCCAACCGGGTGTCGGTGTGTTTGGGTTGGCACGACGACAGCTACGAAGGCAGTTGGTTGGGTTTGGTGCTGGGCAAGGTAGCCGGGGTACCTGTGCAACGCAATATTGGGCGGGTAAAAGACGGCGACTTGGGCATTCAGCAGGCGTATATTGTGACGGCTACCACGCCCAAAAAAACGGTAGAACAGTATGGGCAAGGCAACCTCAACTTGTTGCACCAACGCGGCTATATTGTACCACGGGCTTTTGCCAACCGAGCGGGTTATTACCTCAACGGCGACCCGGTGGCCATTGCGCTCACCACCGATTATAATAGCATTGGCCGAGGCAGGGTTGCCGACAAAGTCGCCCGCATTGCCTACAATGTGTATGTGCAGGAACTCTTGGACGATTTTCAGCTGGAACAAGGCAAGTTGCCTGTGGCAAAGGTGAAAGCGTTTGAGCAGGACATTAAAAAAGCCCTTGACTTGCAGATGACCAACAACGGGGAGGTGTCTTCGGTTGCTCCTTTGATTGACCCTGACCAGGACGTGATTGCCACTGCCGAGCTGAAAGTGAAAATTGACATTGAACCCGTGGGTATGGCGCAAAAAATCACCATTGATCTGGGATTTGTAAATCCTGAGTAAAATATGGTTGGATGGTTTCGCTACGCTCTATGGTTCAATGGTTGGGCAAAGCCGTGCAATACAACACCGCTACAATAAACAATTTTAAACATTTAAAAAATGGCGAATAACTCTTCACAACTCCCCTTTGAAATAGGCTGGGAAGATGTAACGATCACCCTGTTTGGACGAATTGTAGATGGCTTTCGCGGCTTTAAATACAAAGTATCTAAGAGCAAGGCAAACATTCACGGGCGGGGTAAAGACCCGATTGCCCGTGCCAAGGGAAAGAAAGAATACGAGGGCAGTATCAAGCTTTTGTTTCGGGAAGTGATTGCCTTAGAAAAAGCCGCCATCCAGAACGGTGGAGCCGACCTGACCGACCTCGATCCTTTTGATATTACCCTGGTATACGCCGAGAACGGGCTGGTAGTCACCCACATCCTGAATAATGTAGAAGTAACTGAGTATGAACTTACAATGGAACAAGGCGATGACTTTATGGAGGTAGAACTGCCCATTAGTATTGGGAAGATTAGCAGGCAGTAGGCAAGTAAGATGTAAAGGTGTTTTATTAACGTTATCACGACTGAGTATATAAGTTGATTGTATTTGAGACACAAACAATGATCTCATTGTCTCGGATGGTGTCTTCACCCCCCGACTACTAGCTGAATTATATTAGTAAAAAATGAGTCATGATAATGTCTGTTATTCAAAAAAAATTAAAATACCTTTACATATTAAATGTTGCTTTATGAATACTCATGCTAACAATCCCGATCTTAAGGAAAAGTTTTTACAACTACTACATTCACCCGATGAAGTCAATATAAAACTTGCTTTCGAAATGGGCAAAAGTATGCCTGAACTTGATTTACAACAGTACTTGAATGACTATTTGGTTTTATGGAGATGTTTTTTTGATAAAAACTTAAGGAGCCCTGTTAAAACCAGACATATTGCAGCACTTAATCAACCTAAGCTAGAAGTAATCTCCACTCGTTTAGATTACCTCCCAGCGCAAATCAAACACCTTCAAAATTTGCAAAATTTGGCTTTATTCGCTAATCAACTCAATCAATTGCCACCAGAAATAGGTGATTTACAAAACTTAAGGGACTTGTATATAGGTAACAACCAAGTAACAGCTTTACCATCAACAATAATTAAGTTGCAAAACCTGAAAGTGTTATCTGCCAGTCTTAATCAATTTCGTTACCTGCCTCAAGAAATCTTTGAGTTAAAAAAACTACGTACATTGCACTTACCCTATAATCAAATAGAGTCTTTACCAGCAGAGCTTGGAAAGTTAGAGGCACTTCAGGAATTAAACCTGAACCGGAATAACCTAACTTTCCTACCCATAGAAATTAAGCAATTACCTGCCTTGAAGTATTTAAATGTAGCTCAAAATCCTATTCCGCAAAAAGAACTAAATAAAATAAGTTCTTGGCTTCCTCATTGTACTATCCATATAAACTAAACCTCTATATATACCAGTTTTACTATAGGCTTTTGCTTTTATGCAATCCTACAAAAAACTCTGCCTAATACAAGCTCATTATTGTTTACTTTTCTCTCAAAAAATAATAATGAACCAAGAAACCAATACTATAGAGCACTTTATCCATCAAGAACAAAAGTACCGTACCACCCCACCCACTGTAGAAGAAGAAGCACAGTGGAAGGCTACCTTTGGCGAAGTACTGGTGGCCAACGATGGCGAGGAACACAAACTTTGGTTGCGCCGCCCCGATTTGCCCATTATGCGGGTGGCCATTGCCCAGTTTCGCAAAGGCAAAACCACCATTGATTTTGAAGATTTACTTTTCAAAAGCTGTTGGCTGGCGGGCAATGAAGCCTGGCTTGTGAACGAAGATTTGTATGAAGCTGCCCTGAATGAGTTTGAGCCCTGGGTAGAAATACCCGATGCCGAAACCCGTTTCCTGGCAGACGAAAACCTCTACGAACTTAAGGTCAAGGGCTTTGTGGGTAAGGTGGCAAAACCTAGCCGCAAACAACGCAAACAAGCCGAAAAACGCAACACCGCCAACAAACCTTTTGGCACTGAAATGCACTTGCTGGAAATGATTTGGCAGGAAGGCGACCTGAACGAGCTCCGCCAGGACGACTTTGCCTATATGGGCGTACTTGCTGCAATTCAGGAACTTAAAACCCGGAAAATAGTTGAGCTGGTAAAAAAGTAGCCGAGTACCGCATCAAAGGCGAAAAAGTGGACATGGAGCAATGGGAAGCTATCCACGAGGGCTTTTTGCGGTACTATTTTTCCCTGAGCAGCACCGAGATAGATTCGCTTTCAGACGACGAGTTTGCCCGGCAAATTGCCCTGTTGGAATACATTAGAGACGAAGAACGCAAGCAAACCGCAGTGAATGTGAGTCAGTCGGGAGCTTCTACAGCCATTAGCTTTTAGCTTAAGGCTGTTCTTCAAGAAGCCACTAATTTTATAACTACTACTATTGCAAATTTAATAATCGCATAAGCTAAAAAACTTCTATCTACCGATTTTATAAGACGCTAAAAATCAGCGTTCTACAAAATTAGCAAGTTGCTTGTAGAGCAGCCTCAAACTTGAAGCACCGATATACATCGGTATCTAAGGACTTGTCGCTAAAAGCTTGAGGCTATAGAAGCTACCGACTCCTAACTACCGACTAAATGACCTACGACTTAAACCAATTGTACCAAAGAGCCTTCGGGCGTTTTATCGTGTACCCAGGATTAACTAAGCCAGGCAAGCTGGTAGAAAGCTATACTCCTTCGGCACTTTTGGGCAAGGGTAAAAAACAAAGCTTGTTGAGCACCCCTATTATGATGCCGCTCAAGCTGGATGATTATGCTTTTCCTTTGGAGCCGCTCATTGAGGTAAGTACCTCTAAGTCCATTGTGATCAACCAAATGGTGAATGCCGAAACCAATGTACTGGAGGATATGGGGCTGGACAATTTTAAACTTACCATCCGGGGCTTTTTGGTAAGTGAGCAGCCAGGCAGTGCTCCGCTGGATGAACTACGCAAACTAATGAAACTGATAAAAAAACGCAGCAGCCTCAAGGTAAACAATGAACTCCTGAGCGCCTTTGGCATTCGGGAGCTTGCCATCTTGTCGGCGCGCTTTGGCGACCCCGAAGGGGGCATTGAGTTTAAGCCTTACACGCTGGAATGTATTTCAGACGAGGCAGTGGAGTTGAGGCTCAATCAAGATAAAGCGGCTCCTTTTACTGATACCAGTCAGCTTCCTGAAGATTCAAGATAAATAGTCCACAGCGTTCAGTCAATAGTTGGTAGCTGTGGTGTACGTATAAACTACTAGTAATATACTGAAAACCAATAGTATAAACACCATTTTTATTTATGAGACACGCCAGCCTCTTTAGTGGTATGGGCGGCTTCGATTTGGCTGCCGAAAGGATGGGCTGGGTTAATGTTTTCACCGTAGAAAACAACCCCTTTTGTCAAACCATTCTCCGCCACTATTGGCCAGACACCACCCACTATGAAGACATCAGACAAACCAACTTTACCCCCCACTACGGACAAATCGACCTCCTTACCGGAGGGTTTCCCTGCCAGCCATTCAGCCAGGCCGGAAAACGCAGAGGAATTAACGACGACCGTTACCTCTGGCCAGAAATGCTTCGCGCTATACGAGAAATCAGACCCACTTGGGTGCTGGGTGAAAATGTTGCTGGAATCGCCTCGATGGTACTCCAGCCGCGTGTTACTCACCTGGAAAGCGGGGCCAATGCTGAGGGCGAAACAATACACCGAACAATGGAAGCCGAAGCCGTTATCCACCGAATATGTGAAGACTTCGAAGCACTCGGCTATAGCGTCCAACCGATGGTTATTCCGGCTTGTGCCATCGAAGCGCCCCACCGAAGAGACCGGGTCTGGTTTTTGGCCTACACCCACCGTAGTGCAGCGCGATCATCCCGAACGGGTGGCACGCCTCAAGGAAATGGGAGCCAAAACCATGACGAGCCGAATGGCAGGCGAGCTACGCCCCAACAGTATACTAGACTATGCCATGTTTCATTCGCTGCTGCCCACCCCCACTACCCAGGAACCAGGCAGCCTCTGTACCCTTACCCCCAACGGCAGACGGCAGAGCAAAGATGGCAAGAACAGCTACAGTTTGAACCTGGGCAGAATGGCAGCAATGAAACTGTTGTCCGTTGCCAACCTAAATGGAGATATACCTACCCTGCCCCAAGGCAAGACTACAGGTTCCGCCCCAATTGGCAAACTCAATCCCCGGTTTGTGGCGGAGATGATGGGTTTCCCGCCCCTGTGGACGGAATTACCATTCCTCGCCTCCGAAACGAGTCGATCAAAGGCTACGGAAACGCGGTAGTGGTGCCGCTGGCCATAGAGATTTTTCGGGGGATTGAGGGGGTGGAGAATACATTGTAATAAATAAAAACACCCTATGAGCTCTCTGAGTAGCTGATGGGGTGTTTGCATTTTGTGAATTTGTTTGCCAATCGTGTACTTTCAAAGCAAAAGCCACTCATACAACCCCAAATAAGGCTATTCTCTTCTTTACAAATCAACAAAACCTACGCCTGACATATTATGGTACAAAAAGGCTTCAATTTTATGCCTCGATGAGTTATTTTTGAACTCTTAACCCTTTTTCCTTTCCACAAAAGACCTTCATCCTTGTCCAACTATCCCTTTAATGGCGATATTTGCCTCTATATTTATTTTTTTTATTAAAAAATGTCCAAATCACTTGTATGATTTGGGTATGTATATCAAGAAAGCTTTCACTTAAATCCGAATTTATAAATTCAATTTCCATGCGATTAATCCAAAAACAATTGCCTTTGCTGTTGGCAGCCTTATTTTTATTCACTGTTGGTTGTAAGAAAAAAGAGGAAGACCCTCAACAACCTGCCCAGACGAGCCTGAGTACTTTTATTCCTACTTCGGTAGATTTTACATCGGTCACCCTCAAGGGAAGCATTTTGACGGTAGGGGATGGAGGCATTACCGACCACGGTTTTGTCTGGGGTGAAACAGCCAGTCCTGACCTCAACTCGGCGGGCAAGCATTCGCTGGGAGCAAAAACCGAAGCAGGGGCATTTGAGCACGCCGTGACTGGTCTTACTGAGGGCAAAACCTACCACGTGCGCGCCTACGCCACCGATGCTCAAGGAACGGTGTATGGCGAAGACAAATCTTTTACCACTACCAACAGCCCCACCATTACTGAGTTTACCCCCACCGAAGCTGGCCAAGGCGATACCATCACTATCAAGGGTACCAACTTTAACGCCACCACCGCCGAAACAAGCATTAAATTTGGCACTACCGCCGCTACTACCATACTGAGCGTAAGCGAAACTGAAATAAAAGTAGTGGTACCTGCTGGGGTAACCGAAGGCGCTAATAAAATCACTGCCAGTATCAAGGGATTGGACGCTGCTTCTACCACTGATTTTACTTATTTGTTGGGTACTTGGACACAGAAAAAGGATTTTCAGGGAGGTGCCAGGATCACTGGTATTAGTTTTAGTATAGGCACAAAGGGGTATATTGGCTTAGGAAGATCAGCTTCTGGGTTTTCCAGTACTTTAGATGATTTATGGGAGTATGACCCCGCTAATGACACTTGGACTCAAAAAGCCAATTATCCTGGTGGAAAAAGATCGGCAGCAGTATCTTTTGTTATTCAGAATATTGCTTTTGTCGGTTTGGGAAGGGATGAGACTTCAACTGATAAAAATGACTTTTGGCAGTACAAGCCTGCTGATAACACTTGGGCTCAGTTTACTGATTTTGGGGGTACATCATCTTATCCCAATCAAGTAGGTTTTTCTGTTGGAGGCAAAGGTTATGTAGCTAAGACAAACTCTACCGATTTGTGGGAGGTTGATTTAGGTGTTTGGACAAAGAAGAATGCCTTACCAACGTCTAAAATTCAAGAAACTTTTGTGGTTGGTAATGTTGCTTATATATTTTCAACAGATAATAAGCTGTGGAAGTATGATGCAACGAATGATTCTTGGACATCTCTTAAAGATTTTACTGGTAAGTTTTTTAACAAAGGTGTTGTGGCAAATGGTAAGGTATACTTTGGAGATAACGGGACGAGTAACTATGTAATTTGGGAGTATAACCCTACTAATGATGTTTGGAATAAGAAAAGGGGCTTAGATGGTCTAGTTAGTAAACCCAGTTATTCTGAGTTTTTTAGTATAAATGATAAAGTTTATATAAGAGTAGGCGATTTTACTGGTAAGACTTTTTGGGAATTTGACCCTACCAAATAAATGAAAATATTGAGAAGCAAGAAGCCAGCATTTGTCGCTGGCTTCTGTTTTTTCTTTTTGATCAAACGATACAACGATTACCTATTTTAATCCATCTATCATGAAATTTACAATTACGACATTCAGGCACTTTATCACCTTTTTTTTACTCTCCGTGGGCATTCAGTTCACTGCCCAAGCCCAAATTGCGGGCAATATTACCGTTACTAATTCCGGCATAGGTGCCTCTGAATCTTATACTATAGTGTTCAATGGAGAAAATAAGCTACCCGGAGTTTCTAAAGGGCATTTCTACCCTGACCCTTTGGTGCAAGACGGAGGGTGTGAGTATACTGCCGAAGTAACCACCCTTTCCGATTACGATGCTGGAGTACTTTATGATCAAACTGTAGTACCGCTCAATACCAATGAGTGTAGCAACCGGGTATTTGCTTTTAGGTGGACGCCTCAATTAATGCATGAGCCCGAAATTGATAACAACACGGTGTGTTCAGGGAGCAGTTTTACCTTGGACTTAGATATGGGAGACAATGATAAGATTGACCAATATCACTGGCAACAATCTACCGATGGCGGAGCTACTTGGGTAGATGCTGCCCATACCAGCGGAGGGACAGCTTATACGACTACGCCCTCTTTGGTGATCAATGCGCCAACGGTGGTGAGTGCACAAAATATCCTTTACCGGGCAAGGGGTTTCCGTTATGGTAAGTTGGTGGCTCCCGCTGGACCTGCTTTGCCTGTGTATGTTTCTCAAGCAGCCCCTGACTCTTACGCTAGTGCTCAAAGTGCGACTTGGGTGCCTACTGAAACGATTCCACTTAAGATCAATGGAGTGACTGTGGGGGCAATCAATGTTACTCACAGCACTTGTGCTAGTGTAGGCAATGGTAAAATTAATGTAACTTTTAATCAAAATGTAGTAGGTAATTATTATTATAGTTTAGCCGATGGTAACTTTGTTGTATATAGTGTGCCAGGAGGGAATCAACCAGTTTTTAATTCTTCTGATTTGCCTAGTAGTTCATGGCCAACTTCTGTACAGAATATTGCAAATCCATCTTCTAATGAGTTTTTTAATGGTTTGGTTTCAAGAGACTATACCCTGGCAATAGAAAATGTAATTGGAGGTCAACGCTATTGTTTTGAAAAATACCTTATCAATATCAAATCCCCCGCTCCAGTTACCTTGACTGAACAAACCACCCAAAGACGCGACCCCAGTTGCATTGGCGCGGCTGATGGGCAAATTGTACTCACCGCAGGTGGGGGAGCTGCTGCGCAATCCAGTGATTATGAATACACCTTGCTCAAATACCGCAACGGTGCTTTGGTAGAAACCCGCCCCAACCTGTCAACGGGCAGCCATACCTTTGGTGGGCTCGATGCGGCAGACTACCATTTTGAAATTAGAGAATCAGGTTGCGGAGCCAACACTTTGGTTACTTTGCCCAACCCTGGGTCCATTACCTTATCCAATCCGCCTACTACGGTGGCTACTTCTGCTGTAGCAAGCCCCATTGTGTGCGAAGGAGGCACGGGTAGTATCGGAGTGAGTTTTACCCAAGGCAACGAGAGTGGTACCTATACTATAGAAGCCTACAAAGACGGGGCAAGCACTGCCCACGCCACCGCTAACGGCATTACCCATGCTTCGGGAGGACACACTTTTACTGGCTTGCCCGCAGGCAGTTACACCTTTGCCCTCCGTCATTCGTGCAGTAGTGGAGGCAACTACGACATTACCACTCCTCAAACCTTGACCAACTTGGTCCCCGTGGCGGGTACCTTGGCGGGGATCAAACAAACGGGCAGTACTCACACCATTTCCTGTAAAGGTGGCAGCGATGGAAGACTGGGTGTTAAAGTAACCACAGGCAACGCCATCGCTCCCAATACCGCTTATACTTTGGTACTCAAACAAGGAGGAGTGGTGGTCAATGCTCCTACTTTTATAGGTTTTGGTACCACTTCACTTACCGGGGTCACCGTAGGCGACTCAGTAGTATTCACCGGACTTACCGAAGGGGCGTACAGCGTAGAAATCAGCCAAAACAATTGCCCCCAACCTGCCAAGGTCTTGGGCAGTGTGACCCTCACCGCCCCGGAAACTTTGACGGCAACGATTACCCCAGTACTCCGTTTTGCTACCTACCACGTCACCTGTGCCGATGGTGAAGACGGACAAATCAGGGTGGAAAATGTGACGGGAGGCAACGGCAGTTACAGCATAGAACTCAACGAAAACGGCTCCAAGATAGCCACCCAAACGGGTACTTCGGCTTTGTTTACGGGTTTACGCCCGGTAAACTTCCAGGGGGGAAGCATCAATTACAGCATTCGGGTAGTAGACAGTAAAACTTGCGAATATATCAGTCTTCCCATTCAACTACAGGCACCCTCCGTGCTCACTACCACGCTTACTCCTGAGCGGGTCACTTGTAAAGGTGAAAGCAACGGAAGCATTGCTGCTACCATTGGTGGTGGAGTCAAGCCCTACACCATTCAATGGCTAGACGGGACGGGCACCCCCATTACCGGAGAAATTACTTTGGGAGCGACTGAAGGCACGGCTACTTTGGATAACCGCCCGGCGGGTGCCTACACGCTCCGGGTAAAAGACAGCAAAGGTTGCCACAATTTTGTGACCGGGGGCTGGTATGAAACAACTACCACCATAGACGAACCTGCGGTGGCTTTTGCCTTTGAGGTCGCTTCTTTTACAGTAGATTCAGTGTCTTGTCACGGGGGCAACGATGGTCGTTTGAGCCTGGCGGTAGCCGGGGGCTGGGGTGGCTATACCTATTCCAAAGACGGCACTAACTTCCAGGCATCAGCGGCTTTTAGTGGCTTTGCCGCAGGAGATCACACCCTGTACGCCCGTGACGGTGAAAACTGTACAATCAGCACCACCGTCACCATTAAAGAACCATTGCCGCTTACGCTGACTCAGCAGCAAATTACCCACGTCAGTTGTCAGGGAGGCTACAACGGGGAATATATTTTTGAAGCCAAAGGGGGCAACGATGCGGGCACCCAGCCTTATACCATCTTAGTCAATGGGGCACCCTATGCCGAAACCGACTGGTACGATTGGACAAGCCAAGGCAAGATTGCCTTGCGGGGTTTGGCAGCGGGGAGTTATACCATAAAGGCGACTGATCACAAGGGTTGCCAGCAAACCTTGAGTTTTACCATTACTGAACCCGCTCAGCTGGAAGCCAACATTACGAGTATCACCACGGCTACCTGTGGTTTGCCCAACGGCAGCGCAACGGTGGTAGCGACCGGAGGCACGATGCCTTATAGTTACACCTGGAAAAAATACGAAGCAACCTTGGGCACCTTAAAAACCTGGAGTACTTCGGCAAGCCTGACGAATGCCGAAGGAGGCGCCTATGAAATGATTGTAACCGATGCCTTGGGTTGTTCGGTGACCCAGGTGGTGCAGTTATCCAACGCCGATGCTGCTACGGTGACCAACCAAAACATTGTCCCGGTGAGCTGTGCCGAAGCCAAAGATGGCAAGGCTACTTTCAGCGTTTCGGGTGACTTTCCTATCCAGGTGAGCTGGGTCAATAGCAGCGAAACCGGGCAGATTGCCTGGCAAGACGCGACTACCCTAGAGCTCAGTGGTCTAGCCAAGGGTTACCACGATTTTCAGACCCAGGACGCCAAGGGTTGTATCCGTTTCGAGCGGGTGCTGGTGCCGGGTCCCGAACCTTTGCTCATTACCCGTCAAACGAGCGGGGACCCTACTTGCCACAACGGAACCAATGGCGGTTTAGCAATTGCCATCAGCGGAGGTACCGAACCTTACCAAATTGCCTGGGACCAGGGGCTAACTGCGGGAGCCACTTCTTTTAACAACCTAGGTGCGGGCACCTACACCGTAGTAGTGACCGATGCTCAGGGTTGTACTCGACAGGCAGCTTTTGTGCTCCAAAATCCCCTGCCAATCAGCGTAGACCTGGGGATAGGCAGCACGGTATGCGCCGGGCAAAGTGTGACCTTAAAACCGACCATTCCGGCGGGCAACACCATTGCCACCTACGCCTGGACTTCGGCGAGTGGCAACTTTAGCAGCAGCGAGCCCCAGGTGACCGTAAACACGGCGGATACCTATTTCCTGACCGTGACTACCACCGCAGGTTGCAGTGGCAGCGGCGAGTACAAGTTGGCAAACTCGGCGAACGCTTTCGAAGCTGATTTTCTAATGCCTTCCGATGCGGTGGTAGGCGATACGGTGGTGCTCATTGAGATTTGCCGCCCGGCACCTACCACTCTGTTTTGGGACATCGAGGGGCTCGATCAAGACGTGTTTTTGTTGGAAAGTACCGTGACCAACCCTAAGCAAAATTTACTTGTTCCCAAAGAAGGAACTTACACGGTGCGTTTGTATGCCTCGCTAGGGGGTTGCCAAGACGTGTTCGAACGCCAGGTAACGGTGGTGAAACCCGAAGGGAAGCGTTTTGCCCAGTCAGGCAAAGCAGGTCAAAAGATTACTGCCCAGGTATCACCCAACCCGGTGACTGGTGGCAAGGTAAATATTGGGGTCTCTTTGGCGCAAGCTGCCCCAGTATCGGTAGAGATTTTCAATATTTCTTCGGGCAACCGTTGGCGTTACCCGCAACCGATCAAAGGCAGTGGAAAAACCGACTACCATTGGTCACTCCGCATTCCCGAAATGACCCAGGGGGTCTACGTGGTGAGGGTGCAAACCCCCACCAGCCAGAAAATGCTGAAGGTGGTGGTGAAGTAAAGAGTAACTAATTTTTACTGTGTCAGCTTGAACGAATAGTAAGTTGGGGTTTTACTCCTTGAATACAGTTGCTTCTTCTTGCTTTTTTCTTGGCAGCCGATACAGTTAAAAAAAGCTTGTGGTCAAGGTTACAGGCTTTTTTTTGAAGCTAAAATCAGTGATGAAAACACTTCCCAAAACCTGAGTGTTTCCAAAATATTGTTTATTTTAGGTCTTATGGAAGATAAAGAATGGACTTATCCTTTTGACAAACCCTATAGTTGGGACTGGCGCGATGAGCAATGGTACGTGCGTTACCTGGAGCTGAAGGCCTACAAAAAAATATACGGAGACTGTAGAGTACCCGTTGGATGGGCGAAAAACAAAGCCTTGGGAAATTGGGTATCTGCTCAACGAATCAATAAGATGAGAATGGTTTCGTGGCGAAAAGAGTTGTTGAACAAGTTGGGGTTTACCTGGCAAGTGCAGAAGCAGGTAATTTCAGCAAAATACAGTCATCTGTCCAAAAAAGAGGGGGGTTGGATGACAACTTTTGACAAGCTGTCGGCTTATTTTAAAAAAACAGGGCATATTACGGCAAGCCGTCAAACTCCAGAAGGGATAAAGCTAAGTTGTTGGGAGAGCAAACAACGCGGGCGCCGTAAACAGGGCAAGCTATCTAAAAAACGTATTGAATTACTGGATAGCATCGGATTCTCCTGGTCATTAAAAGAAAAATGGTCAAGCTTGCCTGTATATGATGACTTATGGAATGATAGATTTGCTGAGCTAAAGGCATTTCAGACCAAGCATGGGCATTGTAACCCTTCTTCAGAAATCAAGGAAACTAAAACTTTAGCACATTGGGTTCTTTCCCAGAGAGAGAGGTTTAAAGGAGGGAAGATTTTGCCCCATCGCAAGGTTCTTCTTGATGGGCTTGGTTTTGAGTGGTCAAGGGAAGACAAAGCCAGGGCTTCGGTGGTTAGAGACAAACGTTGGCTTGAAAGGTTTGAGGCACTCAAAGCCTTTTATGCGGAACATGGGCATTTTAGGGTACCCAGAACTAGTCAGGAACTTTCTGTCTTGTGTACCTGGTTAGTTACCCAAAGGCATTACTATAGAAAAGGCCTGGCAAGCCAACAACATATAGAGTTACTCAACAGCATTGGCTTTGATTGGGAAAGTAAAGAAACTGAGAAAGGTTGGCTAAAGATGCTGGAAAAACTTAAGGCTTTTCATACTGAACATGGACATTTTCGGGTACCTCATAGTTCAGAGGAGTTAAAAGAGCTCGCAGATTGGGCTACTACACAAAGGCATCGTCTTAGAAAAAACAAGCTGGATTCAGACAAAGTAAATCTTCTTCAGGAGATTGGAGTGAGTCCAAATGATGGAGCTGAGGCAAAATTATTAGACGAGGAAAATCGTTGGACAAAACGATTTAATGAGCTCAAGGAATTTAAGAGCATAGAGGGGCATTTTCAAGTACCTACAGACAAACCAGTATTGAGAAATTGGGTAGGTACGCAAAGAGCGCTCTTAAAAAAAGGAAAGCTTAAACCAAACCGGAAAGCGTTGCTTGACCATATTGATTTTGCTTGGTCATATAAAGGAAAAACCCCTGTATTAGAACAGGCGTGGGAAGTAAGGTTTAAACAGTTGAAGGCATTTAAGGCTGAACATGGGCATTTCAATATTCCTAAAAGAGATTCAGTATTGGGCAGTTTAAACGTCTGGGCAGCTTACCAAAGGGCTTGTTTCAAAAAGGGGACCTTGTCTAAAGGTCGAATAAACTTGCTTAACAGCATTGGTTTTGTCTGGAATTTTCCAAAAACTAAGAAAATCAACTAAACCTTACCCCGACAGTTTCAAGGGCAAATTGTGAGCGTAAACCTACTTAAAATGACTATCTTTGAACAAGTAATGCCTGCCTTTCCATATTTTTCAAAATGTTTTTTGTTAAAACTGTCCAAAACCACCACTGAGATGGGTATATCTAATCGATAGCCTTTCAGTCAATAGCCAAGATAAAGAAAAGGCTAACAACTAAAGTTCGATAGAGCCTAAAAGTCAGGAACAAAAAAGCTAATGGCTAAAGCTCAAAACCAACTACTTAAACCAAACCAAGGTAATGCGCATCCATTTATTCAAGTGCCTCCTGATTGTGGGAGCTTTGCTTTTAGGAGCCAGCGGTCACACCACTGCTCAACGAAACTATAGCGTCAAGTTAATCGCCACAGTCAGTCCGCCTCATAGCCCCTTTTTACACTCCTATAGCTATTCTAGCGCCCTTACCCTGCATCTTATATTAAATGGGGTCACCTCGTATTCTGGTTATTTACGTATCAAATTGGAAAGTATGGATGGGAGGGGAATTGTCATTCAAACCAGGGCTAACTATTTGCCCTTGCTCGATTTGGGACCTAGCCAAACAATGAATGGCTCAGATTTGGCGGATTACTTCGATGTAAACAATTTAGATTTTCAGGGGTATTCTCGGCAACAGTATTTAAAGACGAAAAGAATCCCTGATGGTATTTACAAGCTATCCTTCTCATTTGTAGATCGTTACCGCCCTGCTGTGTCGGTGTCCAATGTAGATATTTTATCGGAGAAAACACTAAGGGTATTTGCTTTGCAGCCACCCATTCTGAATTTTCCGCTAATGATGAGTCAGACCAATCGAAGCAATCAAAGCTTAAAACCCATTCCGATCAGTTGGACAAGACCCGCCAACACTCCTTTCAATCCTGAGTATGAGTTAGTATTGAATGAGCTACGCCCCAATTGTCAAAACCAATATAGTGACTTGAACACAAATAACCAAGCCGCCAGCCGAATATCTCAAGGCGAAATATTCAATTGTCTGGGTCCCGAAATATTTCGTGCCAGCACAACTAGCCTGACTTACAACTATGGCATGCAAGCCGAACCTGCCCTGGGCTTGGGCAAATGGTACGCCATTCGCATCCAAGCGCGAGATCCCCAAGGCAGAACTTTGTTTATCAACGATGGAGTGAGCCAGATTCGGGTATTTCGTTATGGCAAACCCTGCCCCATCCCGATTCGCTTAAAGGCAACTGCCCTCAATCCCTACCAGGTACAACTCGACTGGGATGCCTTGCCCGACCACACGGGTTATACCGTACACTTCAAACGCGAAGGCGACGCCTATAAATGGTACACCCAACGTGCCCTCTCTAACCGCACCCAAATCAACGATATGGAACCTGGAGTATCCTATTCGTTCAAACTTACCGCCAACTGCAACGCCTTTGGCAGCGAAGAAACCGCCACCGTAGATTTTAGAATGCCCACTCCCAAGCCTACCGGAGTACAATGCGGCAAACCCCTGGTGGTAGACCTCAGCAATCAAACTCCGATCTCAAATTTGCGAGTAGGCGACAAGATCATGGCGGCTGACTTTGAATTTACCCTGGTAGAAGTCAAACCTTTGGGGGGAGGTTGGTTTGCGGGCAGAGCCTACACCCACATCAAGTTTTTTCAGGGAGCCAGGGTTTTTGCCCGCTTCGACCGCATCAAGATCAACACCGACAAACGCCTCATCGATGGGGAATTGACCACCACTGGGGCGGGCACTCAAATCATACCCGACGAGTGGCGCGACCAATACCTGAGCTTTACGGGCGAAATCAACAATTTATTTGACGAGATAGAAAGAGGGCTGGACAAGATAGACCAGGCAATGGGCAAAATAGACCAGGTACTCAAAAAAGTAGAACAGTGGGTAAAAAACTACAATGGTCCCGATAAAGCCGAGCTACTGGAAACCATCCAGATTGGTAAAAAGGCGATTGAGGATGGGAAGAAAGACTGGAAGGATGGGAAGTTAACTGAAGCGGCAAAAAAACTCAAGGATGGTAGTGGGAAGGTGTTGGGTGCCGCGGCTAAAATGGTGAAAAATACGTTGGAGAAGTTATTGAGAGATTTGAAGGATTTGTTGAAGGAGGCACTCGATGCCTTGCGAGGGAGAAGCAAAGCAGAGAAGGAAAAACTAGCCGCCCAAAAGAAAGAAGACTGGCTGGCTTACCAAAAACTAAGGGCAGAAGTAGTCATAGAAGACCAAGGTTTTAGGATCAAGGTAAACGGCACTGACAGCACTCTGGCACCCTCTGGACAAACTACTGGCACTGAGGTAAACAATGACTTGTTTCCTGAAACCACCCACGTGGCAATAAGCCAAACCAAGAAAGCCAAAGCCTTTGACGAAAAAGTAAATACGCTGCTAGTGGTGTACCAAAAGTTTGATTTTGAAAAGCTTCGATTCGATCAAATTCTGGTTTATATCAATGACCCTGGCAAATTTGGAACACTGTTGGAAAAAGTAAAGAAAAGTATGGAGAGCTTGGGCGAAGAACTGTTGGAAGACTTGTCACAAAACAAGCTAAAGTTGGTCAAAGCCAAGATAGAGACTGAAGTAAACAAGATCATTGATGATTTAGTAAAAGAGATTTACGAGAAGGAATCAAAGAAATAAACCAACGATATTTTAAGCATATATACATACCATGCATTCATTCAAACAACAACTTCATCGGGTACTCCTCCTTTTTGTTTTATCAAGCATCTGGGCAAGCACTATAGCCTGGGCAAACGACCGCGATTCGTTGCAAAAAGCCCACATTGAAGCTTCGGTCAAACTAATTAATCGGGCAGTTACCCACAACACCCTCAAAGCACGGACTGTCGCTTCTAACTATTTGATTGACCGCTTAAACTATGTAAGTGAGGACACCAAAACCAAGATAGAGCAACTGCAAGACTTGCTGAAAAAGCAAACGGGCAAAGCGCTGTATGTGATCATTACCCGCAGCCCCGATATGGTAGAAGAGCCCAACGCCGCCACCCGGTTTAATCAGGAAACCAAAGACTTTACAGAAAAGGTGTACGCCCAATCGATGTTGGACGAAAACACGGTATTGCTCACGATCAATTTTGTGAAGTCGATCAAAGGCAAAAAGGTGGGCATCAAAACCAGTTATCTGCAAAGTACCGGACTTTCCGTAGGTGGTAGTTTGGCGCAACACAAAATTACGGCGAATGATTTCAGGGCTGACTTGCAAAACAAGGCGACAAATGTCAACACCAAAGATGACTATGCGCGGGCACTGATATACCGGGTACATCAGTCGTTGGGCAATTTTGCCAAAGAGGTTGCCCTGGATAACCCCAGTTCTGAGCTGATAGCGAAGTATGAGGAGGTACTGGGGGTGGGCAATACCGGACAAACTGGGGCTTGGGCGAGTGCCAGGGTCATTGAAGTATCTGATAATGAATTAGTGGCAAATCTTGCGCTTAC
This sequence comes from Microscilla marina ATCC 23134, assembly GCF_000169175.1. Taxonomy (NCBI): domain Bacteria; kingdom Pseudomonadati; phylum Bacteroidota; class Cytophagia; order Cytophagales; family Microscillaceae; genus Microscilla; species Microscilla marina. Next base: position 23,927 of record NZ_AAWS01000004.1, on the reverse strand, counting down.
CCAAGAAACCTATGACGGGGTAATGACTCCCTCTGGCAAGGCCATTAGTGTAAGCAATATGCAAAAAAAATCTTTGCAGTTTTGGTTAAGCTGCAACGGTAGTCTCAAAGGGTTTATTGGCAAGAATGGCAAAAAGTATGTGGCACTTATCAGACCTGCCAATGGGACAAGCTGTGGTAGTGGTGCCGAGTTTTTAGGCTATTATCTGAAAGGACTGGCAGCTCAGCACGTCAAGTTGTCGGAACAAAACCCAGCAAAGTACCCTGTCTGGGTAAAAACAGGAAGTAAAGCCAGACTCAATCCTGCATTATTTAAACCCGAAAACTGGTTTCCTACTCAAAACATTATCTTAGAGAAAAATAAGCGCCTGAGAGCCCGTAAATACAGAAAACCCTACTTGAACTCGGCCTACATCAACTCGGCTGATATGAGTGGCTTTTGGAGTTTGCTAAAAGACTTGCAAGTAGTAAAAACGGTTTGTTATGAAGACATTTACTGGAACAACGTGCTTGCCACCCCAAGTAATCGCAGCAATATCAAGGGAGCGATAAACCCCCATCACTTTGACGTACAGAACAGCCGAACCACTGTCAAGCAAACAGGTTGTGATTTTGATAAGCTGTTGGCAAGTGCCCAAAATACTCAGCCTCGCTTAGCGGCTGGCTGGGGCATGTTGCTCTACTTTAAATATGTCAAAACCGCTGGCATACACAAGGCAAAACTGATTAAGTTTGCTAACCTGCTTACTACCACCATTGGCAAAAATGAAAATCTCAACCTGGTAAACTTTGAGCAAAAGTTTGACAACACCGGAGCTCACCATTTGGGCGGCAGTGCTTATCATATCATTCAGGAAATACTCAAAGAAGGTTATACAAGCGAAACCGAACTCAGAAGAAAGTATACTACCCTTCCGGGTAAAATAAGAGGTGCTTATTCGGGTAAAATGTATACTGTGTGGGCAACTAAGACCAAAAAAATCCCCCAAGGTTATAATCGCTATGCAAAGGACTACACAGGCAAGTCGCCAAAGTATCAATACAGCATACAGGATTTGATTGTGCGCCACCAATACATTGCGAATAACCACACCATACTCAGCCCTAACATCATCAAAGCAGAAAAAGCGGGCAAAGCCTTTCCCTTATCCAGCCCCGAGGTAAAAGAACAATATAAAGCCTTGTTTGGTACCAATTCGGCAATTTTTGCCTGGGCAAAATATGCGGCTGGTTCGGCAGGAGCAGTCAAAGACGAATTTTGTTTCTATTTAAGAGGCTTTGCCGATGCGGTAACGTCACTTATTGATAGCATAGAAATAAAACCCCATTACTGGAACCCTTTGTGTGTAAAAACAAAGGTGGGTGATTGTAAAGCTTGCCAATATGCTTACGCTCCTGCTTTTAAAAATATGTTTGGGATGATTGAAGACCAAAGGCTTCGCACCAAATTACAGGAAGATTTTGCTTTTTTTGCCGGGGTATACAATGGTATGCTGGGGCAGCTGAAGGGCTTTACCCAGATGATTTCCCTGATTTCGGGGTATTTTAGCGATCCCAAAATACGTAATCAGATGGCGCAAGCGATGAACAAGCTCAGGAAAAAGGGAGTTTGGAAGCTCGTAAAAGAAGAGTATAGCAAAGCCACTTGCAACAATTTTGTTACCAACTATACCCAAGGCAAGGTGTTGGTAGACCTGCTGTCTATTTATGTAGGGGCTCCTAAAACAATCAATGGTTTTATTGAGTTTACGGGCAAACAACTGGATAACCTGACTACCAAAATAGCCCCCACCCTCACCAAGCTCAACCTGGTGACCAAAAAATTGAGTAATAAGGCGATTAAATTAGTGAAAGAAAGTGGGGTTTTTAAAATTAAAAAAGCAGATAAAACCCTTGCCCAATTAAACTCTGAAGGTAAGCTGGAAGTAACCAGGGCTTTGCGTACCCAACCTGCTGGAGACCTGGCAGCATTGAGGGCACGAGGGGAGGCTACCCAACCCATAGCAGCTCGTTTGCCCGATGGCACAGAGATGAACATTGTGATTTATAAGCAACGCACCAATGCAGGCGAAGAGTTGGTGCACTGCCAACCCAATGGCAAGCGCACTTGTTTTGTGGCAGGCACCTTGATACTCACCCGCACGGGCTACAAAAAAATAGAAGACATCAAAGTAGGTGATTGGGTGTGGAGCTATCATGAGCAAACGGGCAAACAAGAGTTGAAACAGGTGACCCAAACCTTTATAAGACAAACTGAGCGCTTGGTATACCTTTATGTAGGCAACGAACTCATTCAAACTACCGCTGAGCATCCCTTTTATCTGGAGGGCAAATGGGTAAAGGCAGGCAACCTGAGCCAGGGTGACAGTTTGCACTTGTTCCGTTCACGCAGGTTGGCACTGGATAGTATTGCCAAGGTAGATACCAGTGCTAAAGTGTACAATTTTTCGGTCACCAAACACCATAATTACTTTGTGGGCAAAGCAGGGGTGTTGGTGCATAATGCTAATGGGTATGATGATTTGCTTGCCCGCACCAACAGTCAACCACTCAAAGATAAAATCAATGCCTTGGGCAATGACAAGGCGAAGTTTTTAGATGACTTTAAGGATGTAGATGCTGTTTTGGCTAAATTTGAGGCAAAGCCTGAGTTGGTGGAGGGGTGGAGGGTGTTGTATGATGCAAAAGTAGCTGATGCAATAAGAACTGAACCCAGGTGGATGAGAAAAGTAATAGACAATTTGGATGAAATTGAACAAGCAGGTGGATATGCAAAATGGATGAAAATTGGAGGAAGGCTTGACAAAATTCATATAATGAATGGAGATGGTTTGGATGTGGGTAGGTTGTTTTTGAATAATGGAGGAAATACTACAAGTAGAATTTATTCTTTTAAAACACATAAAGGATTTCGTCCCAAAGTAGTATCAAAAAATATGGGCACTGCTTATGTAAAAGATGGAGTTTTACATTTGAATTTCAATGTTCCACAGGCAGTAAAAGACTTAAAAGTAAAAGGTTTAGGTACTAAAATGTTTGATGATGCTTTTAAAAACTTAGAAAAGCATTTTATAAAATTTGAGGCACGTTGGACAAAAAATATTGAACTATATAAAGATTATGGAGGATATTCTCAGAATTTGAAATCTTACTTGGAAAATTTTGCTAAAAGCGGCGATAAAGTTGAAGCAGCACGAAGTACCTTTACAGGTAAAATAGCAGAAAGACATGGGTATAAAGTTGTAAGTGTAAATGACTTGGATAAGACAGATGTGAGAGTGATTTTTGAAAAATTAGACTAAATAAGCATGAACACAGAAAAGCAAATACAAATCGATTCTAATGTGACATTACCTTATGAGGGACCCTCAGGTTCAAGTTCAACTGAGTACTTTAAAATGCTCCATCAAATACTTGTTAGTATTACCAATGTTGAAGAGCCTCTGGAAAAAGATTCAATTCTAGAAAAAGAAAAAGTGTCTCAATTCAAAAATGCTGTTGAAAAGAAATTAAAAGCCTTATTAGATAATAGACCTATTATACCCCCTGAAGAAATAAATCCAGCAATTATACCCCACCAAATGACAATTTTTGGGGAAACAATCTATGGTGTAAGTGATTATGATCATCTTATGGGAGCTTTTGCATACTTGTTAGAGTTTATTAAAAAAGTAGTAATTGCCAAGGGCAAACTACATTTTTTAATAAGTCAAACAACTTGGATGGACGGGACAATACTTGGAATAATTAAGAGAAATGAAAAAATAACATTAACAGAGGTTTATGGACAATCTTTAACCAAGTTGTATGAAAAGGAAGCTATTGAACAAGTTCAAAAACGCATTAAAAGATTGATTGACAGTGGTTTGATATATCAATCAGAAGAAAATAAGAAAATTTATTTTTTACCAACAACAAAAGGTTTAAGAGTAAGTTTATAGATTTCCCCCCCCCACCTGGCGCAAGTTTAGCGAAGCGTAACTTGTGCCTATCTTTTGAATGCGTCTCGCATTCCTGTTTTGGAAAAACAGTCTTATTAAAACATTGATTATTAGAAAGTTAAAGCCAAGCCATTGTACTTGGTTTTGTTATTTTAAGAAGCCAATTGTTGTTCAAAAAATTCTTTGAACTTCTTTTTAGTCAAGAAAGCATCAATCATTTTGAAGACTACATTTTTTTCGTCTTCATCCAGCAAAGCAATCAATTTTACCTTTTCAGTGAGGCTTTTATCTCCTATAGTTATTTCTTCAGGTACATTCCCGTCAAAATTAACAAGCTCATCACTCGTACAGGCTACAAAAAAATAGAGGACATCCGAGTGGGCGATTGGGTATGGAGCCATAATGAAAAAACAGGTAGGCAAGAATTGAAGCGGGTAACCAAAGTGTTTGTAAGGCAGACCCAAAAACTTATAAATTTATATTTTGGCAACGAAATTATTCAAACTACGCCTGACCACCCATTTTATCTGGCGGGCAAATGGGTAAAGTCAGGCAATTTGAGCCAGGGTGACAGTTTACACTTGTTCCGTTCACGCAGGTTGGCATTGGATAGTCTGGTCAAGGTAGATACCAATGCCAGGGTTTACAATTTTTCGGTCGCCAAGCACCACAACTATTTTGTTGGGAAGGCTGGGGTGTTGGTGCATAATGCTAATGGGTATGACTTGTTTGACGAAGCTGCCAACCAACTAAACTCAATGGCAAATAGATTTAAATGGAGAGGTAAAAAACTCCAACAAGCAATAAATAACCTAAATAACGAAGAAATACCATTAACTCTTCGAACCTCTGTCGCTCAAAAAATAGTAGAAAACGATTTTATTGGTGTTAGCGGATACGATGATTTAATTTCTAAGTTGGCAATGAAAAAAAATATCCAAGCTGAGGTTATACCAGCATACCATTCTTTTGTTCAGGTTACGACGGATACAAAGCAATTTATAAACAAGGGAAAAACACTACAGTTTGAGGTCAATACCCCAGATGGTGACCTTGATTTTGTCATGAGAAACTTTGATAATTTGGGCACTGATCATGCTATTCAATATAAATCGTTTGGAGTACTAACTAATACTCTGAAAAAAGTAAAAAAAGCCATTGGCCAAGTAAAGGAAGCAACAAAGGTTGGAACTTATTACAGGGAGGTAAAGCTTGAGTTTAGAAATCACACCTTGAGTGATTTACAAAAACTGGATAGTTATGGTGATTCATATTATAAAAATATACAAGGGTTAAAAAACGATCCTGGATATTCGGGAGTGGTTATTAAAATAAGAACTAAAGATAGCATAACTTATGACATTGTTGAATAAAGACAACCCATACATTGATGATTATTATAGCTGGTCTTTTACTGTTGATAAACCTTTGAGCAAGCAACCAACAAGGAATAAAAAACACACTAAGGAAAATTTTATACTATTAGGAAAAGTAATTAAAATACTTAAAAATCATGAATTGGCTAATAGCATAAGATTGAGCAAACCCAAAGGTTTTAATGACGTTAAGGATTGGCAAAACTTTACTCAAAATTATTTGAAGCTTCATGAAAACCTTTATAAAGATATTTCAATAAAAATAACCTGTAATGGCTACATTTATGACAGTCAAAATAAGTCATTTCATTTTGATAATATTATTTCTATCATTTTAGAAAGCACCTTTAGTTTATCTTTTGACATAAATGTAAATCATCTAGCATTTTTACCCTGTAATCCTAAGACAGGAGCCAAACAGTATGATGTTTGGAAACATAATGCCTCTAGGTTGGCAAAAGCTTTACAAGAAATTGACAGTATAAAAAATGAACTTTCATGTATTAATGATATGGAGTTCTTTACCAAAAAAGCAAACTGTGTTCCCTCGAATATATTTTATTTGAGTAACATGCCTTACTATGCTTATGTAAAACACTTTGAGGATGATGCAGAACTTGATGAGGCTCCATTACATTTACTAAGTAGTCAAGATGTATGGTTGAGGCCACCATTCAACTGATATGATGAGCGATACTATAAAAAAAATGGAAAAGGGCATTTTATGCTATTTTATAACATTAGATTCTTCCTTTTCGCTGTATAAGTTTGATAGAACAGTTTTATACCTTTTTAAGTCTGACATATCACCAGGATTCTTTTTAACTCATTTTTTACAACACGAGTACTTGGAACAAGTTAACTCTAACGATCAAATGGCAGAGTATAAAGTTACAAGTGCAGGCAAAGAATTTGTGAAAAGTGAAATAGAGTTAGTCAATAAAGAGTTAATGCTTTTGGAAGAAGAACTTCAAGTCTTTAAGTTAAGCGACTGGGAGCTTCATATTCCGTTTTGTTCTTTTAAATACCAGCAAAACAGTGTTAAAATATTGATACTGCCTTTAAATGAGATTTGTTATCATCTGCTACTTACAGTATTCAATGAAGATAATAACGACTTTCAAGAGTTGAAATATGAAGATGTTAACTCTCAAAAAAACAAAATAGATTTGATTACGAAAATTAGTATGATAACTAATATTTCAAACAACGCTAGGTAAATACCCCACTAGTGCGCATTTTAATGCGTTCCTTTTTTCTACGAGCATTTAATAATGCGGTTATGAAGCAAACGAAATATTGATTGTTAGAAAGTGAAAGCCAAATCATTTGTCTATGGCTTTTTTAAGAATAAGTCTGCCTGGCTTTACATCTTTCAGCAAAGCAGTCAGATTATATAAAATGCATTCTCTGCGAGTGGGGAATGCATTTGTTTCTTTCAGCCCTCGCTGGTACAAGGAGGTGGCGACCGTACCAATGCGGGCGAAGAGTTGACATATTACACACCTCACGGCAAACGTACTTGTATACCGCTGATTTGTTTGATATACCATTTTTTCTTATCAATAAAGTTACAGGTGAAAAGTACCAGGCATAGCTCACTATTAAAGCTGGCCTACCCCTCCTGCACCATCATTGCCCCATTGATCTTGCGGACAATCTCCTGTACAATAAAATCGGCTGATTGTTGCACCTCCTGACCTTTAGAGTCTAAACTGTTCACGTTTTCAATATTGGCAATGCCATTAATCGCTCCCACATTAATATTGATATTGACCTGTTTGCTGCCTCCGCCTGTGATTTTGCTCATGCCACTGGCACTGGTGGTGCTTGCCCCACTGCTGCCTTCCGGGGTTGCCCTGGTGGTTTTACCAGATTGTTTAGTGGGGGCAATCAAGGTGTTGAAAGCCGCACCAGTCATCGTATCCACCGTTTTTTTCTTGCGGTCTTCGTTGAACTGGTCTATCTCATCCTGTAGTTTTTTAACCCGTTTTTTACGCTCTTTTTCTTCCTTTTCCTGTTGTTCTTCGGCAATAGTTTTAGGCTTTGGCTTTTTATCTTGCTGGATTTTATCCTTTTGTTTCTGACTCACGCTGTCTGCCTCTTTCGACATCACCCCAATCAGGCGCAGCCCTTGTTTGATCTTGTTGAACACCCAGCTAAACTTGTCAATCAACCAGTTGAACAAATCGCCTATGCCACCAAATACTTTGCCCACAGTGGTACCCAAACCTTCAAAGGCAACCCCTACCACTTTGAGCAAAATGCCCCCAATCCACAAAAAGAGCTTGCCCAAAGGAGTGAGCAGACGTAAAATCACCCGAAGCACTGGGCGCAAACCATTGATCACTGCCGTGACGCCCCTCATGACACTATCCAGCAAGCCCCCCACATCCACGTTTGCCCGAAAGGAATCGGCAAGCTGGTAGACAAAAGGCAGTACCATATTTACCACCCCGGTGATTGCCTTCCAGATGTGCCCAAAGTTGTCCATAATCGTATTTGCCACATTGAGCACCACCTCAATCAAGGGTGATAGTGCCCCAATCAGGTTGCCCGCAATGTTCCATACATCCTGGCTGACCATCAGCAGGTTGGTGCGCAACCCACCAAGCAGCTGTTGAATATGATCTTTCATGGGGGCAAAGGTAGTGACCAGGCGACCAATCAACCCTGAGATATTAGCAAGCATCGTGGCAATAAAAGGCGAGACAAAGCTGACTGCCTGGGCAATGCCCTGTACCACTTCTTTTACGCCAAGTGAAGCATTGCCAAAGTCGCCCAGACTACCTTGTGCCCCCAACAAATCGCGCTTGAACTGCCCAAAGGCTTTACGTAAAGGTGCAAAAGCATCGCTGAGGGTTTTGTAATACATTCCGAAGTTTTCGCCCAGGTTGCTCAGCACCCCTGTCATTGATTGGGTCATCCGGCGCAGGAAAGGGTCAAAGCGGTCGCCAATTTCAATCATCAAGCCGCTGAAAGCCGACTTTGCCTTGGTCACATCCCCCGCCAGGTTATCTTCCATGGTTTTGGCCATTTTTTTGGCAGTACCTTCAGAAGTTGCCAGAATCAGATTGTACGCCTTGAGTGCCTCCGCTCCTTTGAGTACAGTCTCTCCTCCATTTTTGAGGGCAGCCTGCAAACGTTTTTCCCCAATGAGTCGCTTCATCAGCGCTACCTGGGTGGCATTGGTGGCATCAATTTGTATTTTTTTTCGGGTGTCAAGTAAAGTTGAAAAGTTTTTAAGCGCGTTGGCGCCAAAAAGAGTAGATAAAGTCGCTTGCTTTTGCCTGTCAGTCATATTGGCGGTGACCCGTTCAAGCTCCTGGGTCATGCTGGCCAGCCCAATAAATTTACCTTTGGAGTCAAACATTTCAATGCCCAGTCCTTTCATTAATGTGCGCATTTGGCGGGTGGGTTTGGCAAGTCTGCTCAACCCTGAGGCAAGGGTAGTGGTTGCCATAGAACCTGTAAGCGTGCCATCTCCCAAAATGCCAATGGCCGCAGCTGACTCTTCCAGAGTAATGCCCAGCGGTTTAGCAGTAGACATCAGGTAAGTAAAACTTTCGGTCAGCCCCTCAATATCGGTGGCTGAAGAACTGGCCGTTTTCGCCAAAATATCCGCTACATAAGTAGCTTTGCCTGCCTCAAAACCAAAACCATTGACAATGCCTGAAGTAGTTTTGGCGGCTTTACCAAGACTTACCCCCGAAGCCGCCGCCAGGTCAAGCACTCCACCCAAGGCACTCGCCGAATCTTTGGCAGTAAAACCAGCCCTGGTCAGTTCCTCTAAACCTTCACCCGCTTCTTTGGCGCTAAACTTAGTGCTTTTACCCATTTCCATGGCTTTTTTGCGCATTATTTGCATATCAGCCCCGGCAGCTCCAGTCACTGCCTGCACCCGGCTCATCTGGGCATTGAAGCCCATACTCTCTTTGACTGCCACTCCAAAAGCAAGGGTAGCTGCCACGCCTATAGCAAGCATGGCTTTTTTGAGCCCTTTAAAGGCAGTGCTCACTCCCGAAGCCACTACCTGACGAAGTTTGCCCATTTTGCGGATGACCCTTGAGGTGGCATTGCCTACAGCAGCGACCGCCTGACTTGCCGCCGGGAAGCGTTGCTGAAACTTGCCCGCTGCCTTACTTGCCTGAGCTCCGAGCTGTTCTACCTTAGACCTGGTATTGCCAGCCAGCTTGTGTAGCTTTTCCACTTTGGAACTTGCCAGGTCCCGCATTTTGAGAGCAAACTCGTAGATTTTCATTGATGTAGCGCGTCTGTTTTTTGCTTGCTATATGCAGTTTTTGAATGGAACCACCTTTACACTTTTCATCATTATGCAACTATTCCGCAACCACATGAGCAAACTCCACTATTTGACGAACTTTTCTTGTGAGCTCACTCCTGTGTTCTGTTTTTTGCCCCCATGCTCACATTCAACACCCAAGTCATATTTACCCCTGCTGCTGGTGGCACGCAGTACCTGTTAGACAGCTTTACCTCGCTGGAAATCACCAGTTCGTGGAAAAACCTGGGTGATATGGCTGTGCTGAAGTTGGGCAGGTTACGGGGTCAGTTCAACAAGCAGCTCAAAGAAGGAGATGGAGTAGAAATCAAACTGGGCTATGACGGCGAACTGCATACCGAATTCAAAGGTTACATTGCCCGGCTGCTCCCCAACCAACCCTTCGAGATGCATTGCGTGGATGAGGTCTACCATTTGCAGCGCTCCAACCTCAACAAAACCTGGAAGCAAACCACTTTGAAGGAAGTAATTGAAGAAGCAATCAAGGGCTTTGAGGTGGAGTTTGTGAACCCCAAAGAGGTGCCTGAAGTAGCCCTTGCCCCCTTTCGGGTGGCCAATGCCAGCGCCGCCAAAGTGTTGCAAAAGCTCAAAGACAACTACGGGCTGGCGATGTACTTTCGGGGCAAGCAGTTGTACGTGGGCTTGCCTTATTCAGAGGATGTAGCGGCTACTACTGGGGTAGATGAAGCACCTGTGGTGTATGACTTACAGCGAAACGTACTTGCTACCGAGTTGGAATACCGCCGCAAGGAGGACATCAAGATCAGACTCAAGGCTACCTCTTACCTCAAAAACAACCAAAAGTTGGAAGTGTACGCAGGTAGCGAAGAAGGCGAGCTGAGAACCTGGATTTCGCCTGAGCCTATTGCAGACAAGGATACCTTGCAAAAAATTGCCAACGAGAAGGTCAAGCTGTACCGCTACGAGGGCTACAAGGGGGGAATCAAAACCCTGGGTATTCCACACGTGGTGCATTCGGCACGTTGCCAAATCCGGGATGCTGACTACCCCGAACGCGAAGGATTGTATTTTGTAGATGAAGTAAAAACCACGGTCAGCAAAACCGGGGGCTTCAAGCGAGCCGTCAAAATTGGAAGGAGGGCGCAGTAAACTAAACTATGGACGAACAGATCAACGCTTTTATTGCTTCTATCAGGCGGATTATGGAGGCTTTACCCACTGACAGCAAAAACATCCGGGGTACGGTGATAGAGGTAGACGAAGGTGCCCGCACTTGCGAAGTGCAGCCTTTGGGGGATGAGGCTCCCCTGCCCGATGTACGTCTGGTGGCAAGTATAAACAGTGAAGTGATTGGCGGGGTAGTTTTTATTCCCAAAATAGGCAGTGCGGTGATTGTATCGATGCTCGAAGCCTCGGAAAGTGAGGCTTATGTGACCAGTTTTGGGGAAGTAGAAAAGCTAATCATCCGGTTTAGCGAAGACAGCTTTGCCGAGTTGAGCGAAGCAGGTTTGAGCTACAAAAACGGTGAGTTGGAAGTAAACCTGAGCCAGGATGCCCACCAATTTAAAGTAGGTGATTTGACCCTGAAGCTGGCTGCCGATCAGCTTTCGCTCAATGGAGACAGTGCAGGTGGACTGATCAAAATCAAAGAGCTCAAAACCGAGTGGAACAAGAACAAGGCAATCCTGGATGGCTTGGTTCAAGTACTTTCGGGACCACCCATTCCAGAACCTGGCAATGGCAGCCCTTCGGCATTGCAAGCCTCCCTCAAGGGAGCTGTGGCGGGCAAACAGACCGGGGTATTAAAAGATTCGATCATCAACAAAAAAGTAATGCACGGCGATGGCGACAACTGACCCTAATAAGTGGCGCAAGGCGATAGATGTGCTGCTCTCGGAAGTGGATGGAGACCTCACGTTTGAAAACGGTGACTTTGCCCTGGGCGATGCCACCCTACAGCATCAGGCGCATAACCTGTTGGCAAACAAGGGCGATTTGCGGGCTGCGCCCCAAGCGGGTATTGGCTTGGACACTTTTCTAAATGATGAAAACCGTGATTTTAGTGAAATGCGGGCTGAGATTGAGCTCCAACTGGAACTGGACGGGCAAACTATAGAATCTGTACGCTTTGACATAGACGAGCAAATAGGAGGCGAGTTGGTACGAATTGAAGCGGGGTGGAGTAATTGAATGGTTGAATGGTTTCGCTTCGCTAATGGTTAAATGGTTAGCGCAAAGCGATGATATTGATAAATTGTAATGATTCAAACTTATACCACTTACGAGGGGCAAAATATCATAGACCTTGCTTTGCAACTCTATGGAAACCCCCAGGCATTTTTTGTGCTTTTGGACGATAACCCCACGCTTTCGCTGGATGAGGAGATTGCAGCGGGCACCAAGGTCAGGTATGACCCTGACAAGGTAGACATTCGTGACTACCCCTTGGTCAAATACTTTCAAAATAAGTTGCCCCAGGCGGTAATTGTAAAAACAGGAAATTAAGATAGCAAACGCATGGCAAGAACTCTTACTCAAATACGCAACGAACTTTTGGCGGCCAAGGCTGCCGAACCCAAGCTCGATGCCCTGGACTCTCCTTCTAACTTTGCGATCTGGCGACTCTGGCTCTATGTGGTGGCCATGGCAGTCTGGACGCTGGAGCAACTCTTTGATCGACACAAGGCAGAAGTAGAAGCCCGGCTCGCACAAAGCATATTTGGCTCAGCAGAGTGGTTTGTGCTACAGGCAACGAAATTTCAGTACGGCGATGATCTCATCAGGAATGCCAACGGAGCACTGGGTTATGCCCAGGTATCTCCCGAAAAACAAATCATCAGCCAAGCCGCCATTTCGGTGGCCAGCGGCAATGACAACGTTGCCACGCTCAAAGTAGCCAAAACAGTGGACGGACAGCCGGGGCAACTTTCGGCAGGCGAACTGGCAGCGGCCAGAGCCTACATTGACCGTCTCCAACCGCCAGGGGCTTATGTGGTGGTCAACAGCTTGCCCGGCGATACGATTAAAATTAGCCTGGAAGTATACTACAATCCCTTGCTGGAACCTGCTCCATTCAAAACAAGCATAGAAACCGCTATCAAACAGCACTTAGCCAACCTGCCCTTTGACGGTAAAATACTAAAATCTAAAATTGTAGATGCAGTTCAGGCAGTTGCCGGAGTAGAAGATGTCGTCATTACATTATTTGAAGCAAAGGCAAGTGGAGAAACTTACACTCCAGTAAACCGGGTGTATATACCCAAGTCCGGATACATCAAACTGGACAATGCACACCCACTCAAAGACCATCTCACCTTAAAAACTCCTTTATAAAATAAGTAAATAAAAGCATGACCATTGACTGGAACAAGTTTGTGCGCTGGCTAGTGCCTTCGTACCTCAAAAAGGAGCAAGCACGGCATTTGGCTTGGCTGCAAGTAATGCTTACCCCCATCAAAACCTTGTATGAGCAGTTTGTGGCGTTCAGAGTAGCTACCCAGCTGGAAATCGCCATCAGTAACCAAACGATGGTGCTCGAAGAAGAGCTCAACCGAAGGTTGGGGCTGAGTCAGGAGGTAGTGATCATCAACCAAACGTATCAGAGAAATCGCCGCTATATCTATTACCTCAGCGAAGCCTCCAGTTTGCAATATTATCGTTACTCGCTGAATGAAATTACCCAAAGAAACCTCCTTCCCAAGTTTAGCTACACTTTGGGCGAGTTTCAGGGGGAGTTCGATTTTGTAGTCCAAGCTCCGGCGCTAACGGCCGACCAACAGCTTCATGTAAGTGCTTTTATCGATAAATACAAGCTACCAGATAAGACCTACACAATTATTATCAAAGAGTAAGAGACACACTATGGCAAAAATATTAGACCTCATTACGGGCGGGCACCCCGACTCGCTGGACGATTTGCTCCATTTGCAGGAAGCTCAGCAAGAAGGGCAGGCAGCCATGTTTACTGCATTAGGGCTTGACTTGAGTAAGTCCTATATTTTGAAAGGCTGCGAAATCAGCGAAGATGACGCAGGGTTTGCTACCAATACCGCAGGCATGATGCTCCACAACAGTGAAGTGTTCGAAGTGCAAGAGCAAAGCATCCCGGATGCAGAAAATTACGGCTGGGCAATTGAGGAAACCAGTCGCCCAGGCAACCCAGTGATTTATGCCAACGGCAATGCACACGCTCCCCACAAGATTAGAAGACTTAAGTTGGTAAATCCTTCTTTGGATCAAGCCGAGGTGGTGCATCAAGAGTTGTGGCATACCAGGGTTGCCTTGGGCACTGAAGAAGGCATAGTGGCAGGTTTCGACCTGAAAAAGCCACTCGGTGACAGTCTCATATTCAATGCAGAGCGGACTGGCAACCAGAGCGACCAAACCGAAATTATCTGTCAAGGCAAAAAATGGCGCATCTCAGGGGATATTGTGATCAACTTCCCTCCGCCTTTTGGCGGCAACTATGAAGGAGATGTATTCCAGTTTTATTGCCAACCTAACAAGTGGCAAGATGCCTTGGAGTTTTTAGTAGTCCAGGGGCAAATACCTGCCAATGCCCTTCTTTTGGGCAAGGCAATCCTGTACGATATTGATGAGCAGATAGGAGCTAATGTAGAGCAATTGTATGCCGGGCATGAGGATTACGATTTAAGCATTCAAATTGAAATTTACAAAACTGGGGGAAAGTTAATCAAATACTTCCCAACTCATGAATACCTTGATAAAACCAATTATGAAGCTTGGGTTAAGATTGGGCTACCAATTAAGCAAGAAATTGACGCCAAGCTGAAGCAGCCACTTTGCATAGAAGTGGAACTTATAGAAAACCGCTATCCATTTAGAGTAAGTTTATTTGGTTACTTGTCACTCGTTTCCTTACCCGAATATTCAAAGCTTCTAACAGGGTTTGCACAAAGCAATTTTGCTCCGCAATCTACCAAAAGAATTAAAACGATTATTTACCGTTCTGATGACCGCATCAGCACTTTTCAGCCAGTAAGCCATGTAATGGCGGATATGTCACCCACAGAGTTAAATCTAATAAATGCCCTTGATATAGACAATCAGGAAGGCAGCGACACTATGCACTTTTTAGGCATTTTTGCCAGTTACTTTATTTAATTAAATCACCATGAAAAAACAAGATCAACCCCCGTTGCCTACTTTGTACTGCACGGTAGGATTGCCCTTTTCGGGGAAAAAATCCTGGGCTACTTGCCAGGGGCTACCTGTGGTATCTCTTGCCGCCAATGAAGCAATAATTGATGGTGGCGGCAAAGCCACTCAGAAAACCAAAACTACCACTGATCCACTGGCTTTTACCCGCCAACTCATCGAATGCTTGTTTGCCGCAGGCAATCAGGTAGTGATTTTACTGGCCGAAAACCTCAGCGAAAAAGAGCGACAACACTGGAAAAACCCTGACGCCTGGCAAACCGTATTCAGGGAGTTTCAAATCAGCGAGAAAGAAGTACTTCGTAAGGCAGTCGCAGCGGGGGTGGGCAAGCAGCAGATACAAACTACGCAGGAGAAAGCTAAAAAGTATGAAATGTTAAATCAGTAAGTAAGCCAATCAACTACCAACCAAACAATGGAAAACCTGTAAATTAGATTTGTTAGTGGGCAAAAAACCAAAGAGTACATCCAAGACTTAATTGATTATTATTTTGTGTTTTTGCAACAAGAGAAGGCAAGTCCGACAACTGAGACATCAGACAGGTTACTGGTATAGTGTGTAATATTTGCTGTAAAGGGGCTTAATGGAGTGATTAAGGGTGATAAAAATGAGGCGGCTTATTTTTCAAAAGATGCGGGTGTGGTGGGATTCAGGTTGAAGCCCTGGCAGTTAATTGCTCTAATGGGCTGGCATAAACAAAAACCTGACAGAAAAATATACCTCTATCTCCCTGCCAGGATATCTAAAACCTGAGGCATTAGATATAGTAATTTCAGTAGCAAAAGTAAGACTTTGATCTATTCTATGCTAGAATAAATATCATATTTTAATATCATTAACAAAATACGTATGAGTTTACAAATTGATGTGGATCAACTGAGGGGTGGAGTAAGTGATACCAAAGCCACCGAATTTGGGTTGTGAAAACTCGAAATCTATGACTTTGGGGATAGCCAACTCATCATAAGGTTTGGCATCAGGGATAATTCTTCGGTACAGGCAAACATTGATCATACCGCAAAAACCTTTGTTTTACGTGACTCTTATGGGCTTAGCTCCCAAGGAGTGCTTGCAGTTGCCTATAACTAAATAACTTTACCCCCGAAAAGTCATTATCTCTTAAGCTCCCCCCTTCCTTAATCAAAAAGAAGAGGGTTGTTTTTTGTACTATTCAGAGTCAGCTAAACTTTTCAAACCCTTCACCAGTGTAATCCTCAGCGTAGTATCACTAATGTGTTTCACTACATACCTGTCCTGACAAAAGTCGTACACTTTATATTTTTTCTGTAGAATATCGGCATACTTTACTCCCTTTATCAAATCAGGCAACACCTCTTCATACCACCTTAATTTCCGATAAGGGTCGTCGGTTCGGTCGCGTCCCTGGTAGTACCTGTCAAAACACTCCGGTGGAATATAATAGCCATTTTTACTGGTTTTCTTTGCGCCTGCCTTAACAGGTGTACCAGTTACACCAGTTGCTTTCCTGGTTTTTGATTTAGGGTGTTTAGACACCGTTTTAACGGGTACAACACCAGTGAGCATGTGGGTCCCGTTTAAACTGTTTTGACTGGTGTAACTGCCATCACTGTTATCCTCTTTTTTAGGTGTTTTGACGGTGCCCATACCCTCGTTGATGGGTGTTTTAACACTGTTTTGACTGGTATGACTGCCATGACTGTTTTTACCTGTTTTGATAGTGTTCACGTCTTTGTTTACAGGTGTTTTAATACCGTTTAAACTGTTTTGGCTGGTACAACTGTTATCCTCTGTTTCAGGTGGTTTAACTGTTGCATCAGGTGTGACTGATACAACACCATCTTCACTGTCAACCGGGGCGTTATCTGCCTTAGGTGTTTTAACTGCCTCAACTGTTGCATCACTGTTGATGTCACTTGCCGTTGTTTTAATGCTTGAATGACTGGGGTGGTTATCAGGTAATGTAACACCGCCAGTAGGGTATAAACCAGCCTTGCTTCCTGCATTTGCCACCTGAAGTATGCCAGCCACAATTGCCTCGGTAATTTGTTTCGGAGAAGGTTTGCTGCCTGGGTCATCACTTGTACTTTCCTTAGAATTCAAAATATCATATTCGTTCCCTTCTTCCTGTACCCGTTTCATAAAAACACTATGAAAGTAATAGGCGTAAATCGTGAGTAGTTCCATTAGCAGCACCAGCGAAAAACCAATGCCCATGCCCATTGTCCGGTAATGATCATTGGTGCTGGTTGCTGCCTCATATTTAGTTTTTACCTGAGTGATTTCATCCAGCTGTTTTTTCTCCAGCGCCACTTTTTCTGCTTTGCCCGCCTCCAGGTTTTCCTGCTCTTTTACTGTCAGCCCCCAACGCCTGAGTTGGGCATTTACCGACAGGTTTTCGAGCCCGGCAATGGTATTACTAAGCTGAGTCAGGCGAGGTTGGTTTTTCTTTTTGATCTGCTGCACTTTTTGGGTCTCAGCAGCGGCAATAGCCTTGGACTGGTCAATCTGTGAATCTCCAATCAAAGCTCCACCTACCGCACTCACTACAAGTGATGAAATCACAAATAAACTCAGATACCCCCATTGTATTAGTGGTACTTCATTTCCATTTGCCCGCTTGTAAAACACATCGGTTGCCTTCTCTTTCTTGCCCCATTCCAAAGCTCCAAAAATTATGATAAGGCATACCAATGTGAGGAGTAGCAACAGGGTAGTAATAACCCCCAACGATTTAAAATCCAGATGGCGGGTAGCAAGTAAAACAGCTGTAATAAGGGCAAGCACAACCGAAACCGGGTGATAAAACAAGCGAAAGCTTTTGCCTAGTTTATACCACACCACTCGCCGTTCCAGGTACGACTTGCCTGTCATGTAGGCGTCTGCCTTCTGGTAATACTCCTTATACTGAGAGCTTTTATGTTTCTCATCATAAGGATTCTTAGTATTTAACTCAGAAGTTGAATTGGCTTTTTTGATTTTTTGTAAAAAAGTATTTTTATTCATAGTTAGTCAGGTATTGATTTACCCGCAAATGCAGGCAAGAATTTGAAGAAACATCACTTAGTTATGTGTCAATAATTTAAAAATAGTCATTTAAAGACTATTTGCAAATAAAACGACTACTTATCACATAAAAAAGCATCAATTACTGATGTATAGAAAATAAAAACCGGGTATTTTAGCAAAATGGAAAAAAAGGAACTACTGAAAATAGTCAAACAACTGCGCAAAAGTCATGGGTTTACCCAACAACAAATGGCGACTAAGCTGGGTTGGGGCAAACAGTCTTATGAGAGACTGGAAAATGGCCGTACTCAGGCATTCGACCTCGATGAGATTACCAGCATTGCTCAAATATTTCAATTAACCGCGACAGAAATGATGGAGTACCATGCCCCTCATGGACAGGTAAAAACTTTATTAAAGGAGGGGATTGCTCTTTTCCGGGAGAGCAGCCAGCTTTTTCAGGAAGCACAGCAGAAAATTGATGAGGCAGAAAGATTGTTGAATAATCTGGAAACAAAGGAAGCATAAAAATATCCGAGAGTATATATAAGAGGAGAAGTTTCATAAAAAAACCTTCTCCGATCGAAGCAGAGAAGGTTTTACACTTACTTTAACTAAAACTATTCATCCAAAATTTAGCCTTTAATTTGAGTGCCAGAATTTTCATTGGCTCTTTTGACTGCGTCCAGTTCTGATTTCAAATAAGTATTTTCCTGAAACAACGTATCAATAAGCGTTTGTTGTGTCAATACCTGCTCTCTTAGATTTTTTACCAGCCCACTTTGATTACTCCTGCTCCCATCCATGCTCAGGAGGGGAGTTCCCTGACCTGTGAGTAACCAGTTGCCATTCACATTCGGAAACCGATCTAAAAACTTAATAAAAAAAATAAGCGAAGGCTTGATAGCGCTTTTTTCTCTGATGTATTGATAAACGCTTGTGATGGGTACATCTATTTCTTCAGCAAATGTTTTTCTGTTATACCCTAAGTCTTGTATAATTTTAAGTAACCTTTCTTTAAAACCTATATCTATTCCCATTTGTAATGTTTAATGTTGGTAATTGTTATATATTTTATTTTAGTGCAAATATAGCAATTCCATTTACTTCCACAAAATATCATATATGAGAAAATAGCAATAGAAGCCTTGTTTCAAAATGAGCGAATTTTTAGTCTGATTGCCTACAACAAACCCATACAATTTACCAAACAGGCAACCAGAGAGTTGTTGTACCTCTTTTGCTTATATCTGCACAGAAGTGCAGCTGATTACTGTCAGAGCAAACAAAGAGGTTCAGACTTATAATTCTGCCATCTTCCCAAAAAAAAAAAGCATAAAAGTGCCCTGAATGTTTTTTTGGAAACATTTTGAATTAAGCTAAGGAATAAGAAAGTGGGGTTTCTTTGAGAAAGAATTTGATGTCAAGCAAGCTAACTGACAACAAATTGGAGTGAATATATATAAAGAATTATTGAAAATAGGTGGAGCTAACGCTCGTAGAGCATAAGGAAAATTACACAAAAACATTAATTGTTGTATAACTCCCCAAATGAAAGAACCCAAACATCCTGCAATAATATGAACTTAACCTTACATTCCAAAATTTAATCGCATTTTTTATTACTATCATTTTTGATAAAAATTAATTTTCAAAAAATTTATTAAATATTTTAAACAATGTTTGTAAGTAAAAATCTTGTTTTTAATATTTGCATCTCGTTAAGGAAAAGACCTTAATGTATTGCGTGAAAAAACGCCTGCAAAAAAATAATAGGAGTTAATTGTAAAAATACTATAAAGTAGAATTCAGGCTGGCTCAGGTAGTAAACTGTTGAGTCAGTTCTGTCTTTTTACCCACAAGCAACTTACTTAATAACAAATAACAAATAAATAAACAGATCAAATTATGAATGAATTCAACAAACGCACAAGGAAGCGTATAGCAAGAAAAGTGACCATACTGCAAAAAATTTATGAAAGTAATATTGACAACTTTACTGCCAGTGATCTTCGCAACTTAAATGCCTGGTTACTCTATAATGTGTGGCAGGAACCAGACTCCTTACCTGTTCAAGTGATCACTTTTGGAAACGAACAGATCAGACTTTTTAAATTCCCGGCAAGTTTTGCTCATCAAATAGAAACCCGGATAATTTCTTACTTCAAACAAAAAGATAAATGTAGTCAGGTGTCTGCTTAGGCAACCCGGCAAAACCAATTTTAGAACTCGATAGATACCTCAAGCCAGTAGTTCAATAAATTGTTTATCCAAAGTAAGATTAAATGAATAAGCCAAAGAAGCGCCCGCAAAAGAGTGCTCCTAAGAGCACTACTGTGCTTCAAAAGATTTTTGAAAGTAATATCAAAGATTTCACTATTACTGACCTTAAGCACTTAAATGGTAGTTTGTTCTACCGTGACTTCAAAGAAAGATATCCTCAGGCAGAGGATTTACCTATCCAAACCATTGTTTTTGAAGGAAAACGGCTCACTCTTTTTGAGTTTCCCGAAAGTTTCGAAGGAAAGATCAGATCAAAAATATTCTTTCATTTTAAACGTAAAGCAGAAAACTTTCGTCGTGAACGAGCTTGCCAAAAAAATGAAGGAAAATCAGAAGAAGATGACGAAAGCTTTTTTCAGGGATAATTTAATTTATAAATGCCTGAAAAAAGAGCTTAAGAAAGGAAGCACTGTTTCAACCCGGTGCGACCTTTTCTTTCCAGATATCTGAACTGTTCACTGTATCTAAGACGAAGGGAGACCTAAGACTTGTTATCACGGCTGGATTGCTCATAAGACGTATTACTATGCCCAAAATTCCTGGGCAAAAAAAATCACTTGTAACTATATGAACCTTGTTTTATGCTCGCTCCATAAAGCAAAGGTTTTATCGGTATGCGGACACCACCGACTATTGCTTTGTAACACAGAGAACAGTAATAGTACGGTTATCGGTGTTCTGCGTAACCGGGAAAAATTAAGTAACCAACTAAAAATATTTATCATGAGCTGGGAAATTACCTGGGAAGATCGACGTAAAGCCAAAGCACTTGCCCAAATCCGTCAAAAGAGGTTACGAGGCAAAATCAAGGTACAGGTAGACCATAATACCTGGATATATGTACCAAAGAAAATTGCCCGCAGCAAACGTAAGTTACGGGCGTTTTTATCTTGCCGGGATCGTAAACTATTGGAAAAAAAAGCCTTGGAAACCCAGGTAAAAGCAGACAGGCGGCAACGTAGCAAGGCCTCAGCAATGAAGACGAAAAAGCAGCGAAAGCTGTCTTGCACAAATACTAAAACAAATAAAAATTAATTTATCAAACTAAATAACAATGCCTTACAAAAAAAATTTAACTCTTGATTTTCACGCGCTTATTCAAAACAACATAGACCTTAAGCTCTCTGAGCATGTGGTTCTGACCTGGGCTTATGAAGCTGCCTGGGATGGCACTCTTGAACCTCTTGAGGATGATGGCATCAGGTATTATTGTTTTACTCCAAAAGGATTTCGGGATGGCCTGCCTACCCTCAAAATTAAGACTGATAGAGGAATCCGGAAAATCATCGAAAAACTGGTAAAGCAAGACCTGCTTGTTCCCCACTACAATCGGCAGGGGATAGGTGCTTATTATGCTTTTTCTCCTATCACCCAAAAACTATTCAAAGGCTCCTGATGTACTGTCTCAATTTACCTTAAATAATTAGCAATGAAAAATCAAAAACAAACAGATAATACCTATAAAAAACGAATCAACCTCGATTTTGAGGCAGTTATCCGGCAAGGCATCAGTCTTAAACTGGACGAGCAGACGATTCTTGGCTGGGCATACGACTTTGCCAAAAGTGGTAAAAATAAGTCTTTCGAGGAAGATGGTACCATGTATTACTGGCTTAGACCAGAAAAATGCCGGAATGACTTGCCTACACTGGAAATCGCAAGTAAACGGGGCATGCAGAAGAAGTTTGAAAAACTGGTAAAAAAAGGGCTTCTGATCCCTCACCGTAACCGAAGTAAAGTAGGGGCTTACTATGCATTTTCTCCTGTCGCAAAAAAACTGTTTGACAATACCTGTATTTTGGCAGCCTCTGACTTGCCCAACCTTAAAAAACGAAAGGAACAACTAATCACCCTATTAGTGGAAGTCAGTCAGGGGCAAACCATTGATCACGCCACAAGTGATCAGTTGTTCACCCTTATAGTGCAAAACCTTCTGGAGGGGCGACCAATAGTTCACCAGGATTATGCTTCACTGTTCACCCCGGATGTGAACGGTGATTCACCCAATAATATAGTTAATAATAATATAGTTAATGATAATAAAATTAAAACCTATACTCTCTCTAAAGAAAAAGAAGAAAAAGAAATTTTTGAAAGTAAAGAACAAATATTCACTGCTGTGCAAAAAGAAGAGAGGGAGGAAAATGTTTTGTTAAAAAAAGAACATACTCAGGCAGGAGGTAATGACCATGAAAAACTGAACAAGGATTTAGCTGCTCTGGAAAAAAACGTAAAGGCAATGGAAGCCAGAGAGCTGGAGCGGCAAAAGGAGGCCAGCGCAAATACTCAGGTGCTCCTGAGCAAAGTGGCAGCTATGGAAAAAAGAATGGCAACCCTGGAAGCCAGGGAACTGGAACGGCAAAAAGAAACCGCTAAAACCAATGAGTCGCTCCTGAAAAGGTTAAGTGTCCTGGAAAAAAAAGCATTGGCTACGCCCGTAAAAGAAGAGGTTTATTCAGAAAAAAAATCAACTCAGGTAAGCGAAAAGAATCAGTCTGTTGCCACAGAAATGACCGAAAACAAACCCGCACCATCTGGTCAGCAGGAATCAAAACACCTGGTAAATCCGGTACCTTCCAAAGAAGAAGTCATTCAAATATTTACTGAGGAAGGCAGCACTGTGACAATGGCGGAAAAATATTTCAGTGATAACCTGTCGCTTATTCAGGAAGGTTTGATTAGTGAAGCCACGGTTCGCCGTAATGCCCTGTCAGCTGCTCCAGCAGACACAACGCAAGCGTCTCCGGATCAGGCAGAGCAAAAACCAGAAAATACTGCGGCAAAAGATACTGCCAGACAGCACGAGACCTATCATCTGGCACAAGAAACCTACGAAGCCTTTAACATTTTGCCTTCCAAAAAGGAGTTGGAAAACCTTATGCAGCAAATTTCAAACATTCAACAGGAGCGTGACCTGAGCATTCAACAAATGCGGCAAAACCTGCAAATGTATCAACGCTTTATTCAAACCCACGGGGTCACTACCAACTACAGCCTCAAAAACTGGCTCACAATTGAAGGAAATGGCTATGGCAGAGACTGGTCGAAAGACCTCGATAGAGTTCAAAAAAAACAAGACTATCAACGAAAGAAGGAAATGGGGCAAATAATGTATACCTCCTACCAACAGGACTTTGAGCCCGCCACCAGACCAGACTGGTATTAGCATAAAACTCAAAAAATAATCACTCAAAAACTGATCAAAACCCATGGCCAAAAAAACAATGGTAGTACAAGGACAGGTTCCTCCTCAAGCAATCGATATAGAAGAAGCGGTACTCGGAGCGATACTCATTGAACAACCTGCCTTCATGCAGGTCATTGACTTGCTGCAACCCGATTACTTTTACAAGCCTGCCCACAAGGAGGTTTATCAGGCAATACTGGAGCTGTTTGCTCAAGCCAATCCAGTAGATATGCTCACGGTAACTCAGCAACTAAGGCAAACAGGTAAACTTGAAATGGCAGGAGGTCCCACTTTTGTCATGAAGCTGACCTCCATGGTGAATTCCTCCGCCAATATTGAGTACCATGCCCACATTCTGGTAGAACAGGCAATAAAGCGGCGGCTGATCGAGATAAGCTCCAAAATCCGTAAAGCGGCCTTTAACCACACCAGCGATGCATTCGAGGTCATAGATGACCTGGCAAATGATGTATTTCAGCTAAGCGAGACAGGAATAAAGAAGCAGTTCAGCCGGGCATCAAAAATAGTCTCTGAAAACATACTCACGCTTGATGAGGATGTAGCAAACCCGCAAAGAATCCAGAAAACAAATACCATCAGGTTTGTATAGCCTGGATAAGCATATTGGAGGTTTGATAAGCACGCTGACCGTTTCGCAGCCGACCCGCGATGGTAAACGCTTTGCCTGATCTTGCCTCATGCCGCAGAGT